>JAHIFQ010000020.1 GCA_018900835.1 Patescibacteria group bacterium | reverse complement strand
GCTTCAATTCGGAGGGATTTTTGATTGTCCAAACCATATCTCCAGAGATCAGAAACCCTTTATTGGGAGGTCGCTCCATGGGAGTAAAAAAATAATAATTTTCTGTCGCAATTGCTGAACGAAGCCCGAACCTACTTTGAACAAAACTCCGACTGATTGCTCCCGCCGTTGGCGGGACGGCAGAAACTGAATGCTCGGGCGGGCGAAAATTCCTTCCCCCCAACCCCCTTCCTTTTCGCCCGCCTGATTGGACGGCCAGAATTTTTTGCGAGCGGACGGCGGAATCTCAAAATGGGTGGCGGGTGAGTTTAGCCGTTTTCCATTATTGAAATGAATGCGTTAAGTTCAGCTATATTTGATCTTTGATTATCAAGTACTTGTTTCGAAAAAATTTTAATATATTCAGCTAATTCTGTGCGCTTTTTCTTGTCCATATAATTTGTTTCAAATTCGCTTTTGCACCATGCCGACTGTTTTGTTGAGAAATTTTGTCCGGGTCGGAGAATTGAAAGTAAAGTTGCTTCCAGACAAGGTGAGTTTTCTAATATTTCCACCCTTTTCTTTTTCGCTTCATCGCATGCTTGTTTCATTTCTTTTTGTTTTTTGTCGTTATCCAAAACAACGATCCTTCTTTTAAAATCGCCCGGCTCGTTTATCGCATTCACAACAACACTTTTGGGGTTTCCTCCTTTTCCATTTCTGATAGTTACCGACACGCCGCTATTATAAGCATACAGTGAGCGCAAGTGTTTAAGAAAAACCTCCTCGCCCAATCCCTCGCCATACATCAAAAGAGTTCGTTTGGCGCTTCGGCGTTTTTTCTTGTACGGATTTGTTCTTGACATATTTTTTTGGTATTTATATTTTTGGAACGGCTCCGTACGCGCCAGCAAGGTATTTTGAATAATAGTTTTCATCGGAGCGGACATCAGAAACCTCATCCAAACGCCATGCTTCGCTTATGCCATTTTCATTTTTTTCGACCAAAACAATTTGATATTTATCAAGTTTGCTTAAAAGAATATGACTGTGGGTGCTCATAAATAATTGAGCGTTTTTTGGATTTGTTTCAGGTTGGACAAACAAATTATATAAAGCACTCACCATTTCAGGGTGAAGATTGACATCAAACTCATCAACAACGGCAATACTTCCTTTTTCAAGCGCAGCAAGAATGCTTTTCAGAAGCACAAATAATTGTTTGGTACCGGATGATTCATATTGCACAGGCAAATATTGTTTTTGCCCGTTAAACAAATGCGCCGCTCGCACATTAAGCGAAAAACCATTTTCTTTTTTTTCTTTTTTGATTTCAAATCCACTTAAACCCAAATCAAAACGACACAATAATTTTTCAGCCTCCGTTTTAAGGACACTGTTTTCGCTAAAAAAATTAAATGCCTCGCCGAGTTGAGCGATTGAATTTGGCAACAAATGATCGCCGATCCATCCAGCCTCAACGACATTTGTTTCAATCTGCCCCCAATATTTTGCGATTATTTGGCTTTCAACATGATTAAGACGAGCGGCGGTGCCGATTACGCTTGCGTTTGTGCGCAAAAGGTTTTCAAGTCCTTTTGGCAATTCAAAGTTTTCTCCTTCAAAATCATAACGATTTTCTGTTTTATTCCAATTGCGGGAAAATATTTTCTTGGTTGATTTCTTTTCTTTCGCGAAACTGGTTAGTTTCAGTTCTTCACTTAAAATTTTTTCCTTAGTAATGACAAATTCATAAGTATAGACCTTTCCGTCAATTTCAAAAACCACTGATAAATCTGTAGGTTCATTTTTCGCGTCGCCAAAAGCAAAAGATTGCACAACAATCGGATCTTCCGGCTTAGCGTTAAACGAATCAATAATCAGCCATTTCAAGAAAGGCAAAATTTTAAGCAAATTTGTTTTGCCGGAAGCGTTTGGTCCGATGACGGTTTCTATCTTTGAAAGACGGTTGCCGGAAGGCGCCATAAAATACCCATTGTTTTCGGGAGCGTTATTGTTTACTCCAAAATTAAGAGTGGTTTCTTCTCCAAAGGAGTAAAAATTTTTGCAGGAAAATGAATGAATCATATTGTTATAGATTTTATTATAATATACTCGACTGACTCTATCTTAGCAGATATTTAAAAAATTGCAAGTGTTTCTACGATATTTTGTGGAAAACCTTGAAATATAGCATCATTTAAACCTATTTTGCCCTATATCTCACTTAATACATCAACGATTTTTTGCTCCATTATTTCAATTACTCCTTTATTCGGCATTCTCCCGATTCTAGTTTAGATGCGATCTCTTGAGTATACGCATTGAAAGTCCTGAACGCGTCACCTTTTAATGGCTCATCCTTTATTTGTAGGAGTTTTTTCTTGATGTTTTTCCCCACCCCCTCTATGTCATCAATGGTCTTTATAAATACGTTTGGTTCATTCCGCAATAGAAACCATTCTTTATCGGTATCTTTACTTTTATCCAACAACTCTATGTCCTCTCGTGTCATTTTCGGAAATAAATAGTAGAATTTTTTATCGTAGAAGTAATATTTAGTAAGAAACATTTCACCTACTGCAATATGACCTGCTCGTTGTGATCCGTCAGTAAAGTTTCTCCTACTTCTTCCGGCGTACTTTATAACATAATCATCCTTTATTATTGTCGATCTCTTTTTTGCAAATTCTTTCCAATCTCCTTTGTAAAATAACTGGAATTTTGTATTGAATATTTTATGCATTTCTTCCAGATAACTTTTTATAAAAGCATCAAAGGAGTTTTTGTCGTTATATCTTTCCAATAATCCCCTTACCACCTTAAGATCATCAGTGACTAAATAATTACCTTTTTCTACTTGTGAAGCATAATAAGCCATTCCAAATAAATCTGGCTGTATTTGGCTAGGACCCTTTTTAAGATAATAAACCCCGACCAGGCCGTTTTTTACAGCACCAAGCGCATGGTGAAATCTTTGGTAAAGAGCGTTGCCAGCTGAATTTCGATTCAATGCGTCAGTTCCCTCTAGCGCAATGATTGGCTTTTTGTCTATCATTTTGTTGTTAAAACCATCCACCCATTCTTTATCAACATACCAACAAGCATCACAAGATCCATAGGAGACACCATCAAAACCGAAGGTGAGACCTCCGTCAGAAAATAAGTTTTGATCCTCTCTGCTACTTTGTGGAAATATTCTCAATTTTATATCTCCATGCTTGTAGCCAAGAGTGTCTATTATTTCTCGTTTAATTATTTCGTCGCTAGATAAAGCCATAAATTATAATTGTTTAATCTTTATGAGTATTTTCTCAATATCAATACTTAAAACAAAATCAACAAGATCAGACTCTTTGTTTAGAGAAGAGCCTGTTTTGTTTAGATAAAACTCTTTCAACTCATCGTTAGTAAAATTAGCAATCAAGTAAAACTTGATATAATTTTCTAACCATTGAATATAATTCTCTTTTGATAATGGATTTTTTGAAATATATCTATCCTTGGGCGGACTGACTGTAATTTTAAAATTTTTATCAAAAGTGATCAGGCCAAAATAATTCTCTGCTGGACTAGATTTTGACGGGTGAATTTCAAAACCCTTATCAAACAAACCTGTTTCCAAATATTTCTCTAACTGCTTAGACATTTGGGAGGTGCCTGTCTTTGCTTCACCGACTAATAGTTCAGAATCTTTTATTTCGGTGGTATCTTCACGAAAATCTTTAAAATTTCTGATTAAAGCAAGTTCAATAATATGGAAACCACGGCTAGATAAAAAGCCAGATTTATTAATTTTCTGTATTGTATTTATCAATCCGTATCCAGCAAAATCAGGAGAACCTAAAGAGTGGGCAAGCGGTACCTGATTCTCCACGATAAAACCGAGGTTTTTAAAATATTCTGCGGCAAGATACTCCATTAATGGCTCCATGCCGTTGCCTTGTTTGCTTGTCTCTATCCGCTGAATAATATACTGCCTTGGATTCTTGATTTCAGTAAATTTTTCTTTCAAGTAGGCGACGAGGTCTTTCTCCGAATCAAATTCAATCGGTACAACATATTTATCTTCACCAAATAAATAATCCTTAGCTTGAGATAATATGTAAGGTGTGTTTTTCAGTACTCCATTATCAAAAATCCCCGACACAAATTTATAGTTAAAGGCATTATAAAAAAGCTTAAGTAATCCTTTGGGGGTAAATGGATAGATCGGATTTTCAAAATAGCCAGCACCGGTGATACTACTATAAATAAAAGCCTCTTTGGCAGGCATTTTGACGGCCATACCAAGCGCAGTTTCAACAATTTCAAATTTGAAATTAGCTCTGAATATATTAAAAAAATCTTTGGTGTATATTTCCATATAATTAAACATGTTCGAGCTTAAGTAATCTTTGCTGAACAACCTCGTTATTCTTATGTTGAGTAATCTCTTGAAAAAGATTTGTTATGTTCTCAATACTCAGTTTTTCGTGTTCAGCCACTTGAGACCCATCAAAAATCTTACTAATAACAACACCTACAAATAAATCGTATGCTTTGTTCAGATTGAAAAGTTTGCCATTCTTCTTTCCTAAACACTTGGTGATTTCGTTGGCAATTTCGTGAGGGTATACTCTTTTTTGATTATAATTTTTTATATCCTTTTGACTGTTTCTAAAGGTCACATAGAAATCAGACTTTGGTGAAAACTTAGCCCAGTTTTTGTTATAAGGACTCCCAAAAGTATCGTAGGAAGAAATATCTACTAACTCCATCCCATGATCCCTTATTAATTCTGCGAGGCTTATCCATATTTTTAAATCCTTGTTATGAAAAGCCAAAGTAAAATATGCGTCTTTTTTTAGAACTCTGTTAACTTCACCAATAAAAGAAACTATCTGGTTGTAATATTCATTCCTTCCTTTTTTTTGAACAGGGTTAATGATGACTTCGTTCTCAATATCAAACTCCTTTTCAAGCCAACAATTCCAAATATACGAAAGCTCTGAGTATTGAATAGTGTCTCCATAGGGTGGGTCAGTGATTAAATAATCCACACTCGCCCCTTTTATTTCAGACATATTGAGAGACGATTTGTTGTAAATTTTTGATATAGGCTTGGAGATCTTATTTTGAGAAGCTTTTTCTGCGATGACCTCCTTTGCCATTTTTACATTCTTAATTCGGTCGACAAATCTCCACCACACGTTCTCCTCGATAAAATCATCTGGAATCCAAAAGTTATTCACGCCCAATGGACGAACATTCTCGGCTTTTAATTTGCTCACATGCAAAAGAGTATTTGTAAAAGCAAGCATGAACAAATTTTTATTCTTTAGAGGCAATTCATTGATTGAAGTATGAAGCAAAGCCAAAGAGAGAAGGTTTCTTTTTGAAAACATGTCGGATACTCGGCTCACACCCTTATACGAAAACCTGTCCTTATAAAACTTTGCCGGAAAATCCTTGTCTGGATATTTCAAGCTTTTAGGAAACTTTACAGTTGGCTCTAAATCGCTCTTGGGCAAACTAACTTTTTCTTTGTTTAGGAAATTGTCATCAGCAATAACTGCGTTGTAGTATTTACTATTTTTCTTTCCTAAAATGGTATACAAAATGTATTTATTCTTGGTTTTATAGAGAGCCATTATCTTTTCGCTCACGGCATCTTTAATTACCGCGAATTCCTTTTCAAATGAAGTTTGATTATAGCTGATCTTTAGGGAATTCTTCGCAAGAAAAACTGCAAAAGGATTTAGATCGTAACCAATGAAATTTCTATCGGCCAAAACTGACTGCAAGCCAATAAT
>JAHIFQ010000019.1 GCA_018900835.1 Patescibacteria group bacterium | reverse complement strand
TACTGTGAGGGTGTAAGTGGTAGGCACAGAGCAACTCGCATCGGAATAACAAGATGCGTAAGTGGAATTATCGGTGGTGCATTTTTCGGTAGTAAGGGAGCAATCATCAATAGTAGACCAAGAAGAATAAGTTCCGTAAGTAATGGAGCCCGTACAACTCGCGCTGTAACCAGTGCATTTTTGGGTGTTTGTTCTGCTTTGGCTTTGGGCATCGTTGCCACAAGCAGTGCCTGTGCATTGATAATCGTATTGCGTCCAAGTATTACAGACATACGAAGAAGATAAATAAGAATCACTCGGGCAACTTGTGCTAGAACCAGAACAATACTCTGCCACATCGCAAACTCCAGCAGAGGCCCTGCAAACATAACTTGAAGACCGATAATTACACCCATCGCAACAGGTACCGGAAGAACAAACACAACCGCTACTTACGCTAATGGTTGCCCAGTTATAGGCAGTTAGCCCTCCCCTATCAACCCTGACCGCTGCTGTATATGTGCCAGTTGAAGAATAATCACAAAGATTAGTGGCAGTATATGAAGTTGCGGAAGTGGTATAGTCCCTTTCATAAGTTCCATTATTGGTGCAATCAAATCGGTATCTGGTGTTGCCTGTTGCTGTGCCTGAAACATTGGCAGTCAAATCAACGCCATTTAGGGGAGCTGTGCCTGAAGATGGATTGGCAGAGAGGGAAACGCCTAAGGTGGGAGCCGGAGAACTCACTGTAATTGTTGCCCAATTGTAGGTAGTCAAACCTCCCCTATCTACTCTCACTGCTGCCCAATATGTGCCAGCAGAAGAGTAATTACAGAGGTCTGTGGCAGTATATGAAGTCGCAGAGGTTGTATAGTCCCCTTCATAAGTTCCATTGTTGGTGCAGTCAAATCTGTATCTGGTGTTGCCTGTTGCTGTTCCAGAAACATTGGCAGTCAAATCAACGCCATTTAGAGGCGCTGTGCCTGAAGATGGATTGGCAGAGAGGGAAACGCCTAAGGTGGGAGCGGCACAAACCGCATCAGAATAACAGGATGCATAAGTCGCATTATCGGTGGTACATTTCTCGGTAATAGAACAATAATCAATAGTGGACCAAAATGACCAAGTTCCGTAAGTGATGGAACCTGTACAACTCTCGGTAAAACCAGTGCATTTCTGGGTGTTTGTTCTGCTTTGGCTCTGAGCATCATCGCCGCAAGCAGTTCCTGTGCATTGATAATCATATTGCGTCCAAGTGTCACAAACATAACTTGAAGACCGATAATTGCACCCATCGCAACAAGCGCCAGAAGAGCAAGCGCAGCAATCAGCTAACGAAGTATGGGCTGGATGATTAATTCTGAACTCTGCCCATTCACTGGAAGTTTTGGTGGGGACAAAAGTGGAAGGATTCCCTGATTGGTTAGTGACTCTCTTGCATACACTCCATTCATTTATTTCAACGGTTTGGACAGGATTCACTTGATAATACTCTGCCGCCTCTACCCTCTCTCCCAATGAAAAAAATAAAAAACCTAACAGGACTAAAAGTCCTCCAATTAAAACTCTATGTTTGAGATTAGTAAAGTGAGGCATAATTATTTTCCCCTTTTAATTACTCCCTTTTAAACCATTCTTCCGGCCATAACTCACCTGCGTCTGTCCAATAAGAAATTGAATATTCTTGAATTTTAATATTTAATCTTTCTTCTTCTTTTTGAAACATATCTTCAAAAGACCAGCCGTGCGCGTATATTTCTGCTCCACTTGAGGTAAAGATTATTGTTTTTGGAAGGTCCCCATCTCTGAAAACCACCACTGCATTTATCCCATCTTCTCCGGCTTGGTCTTTGTATTTATAGCGCATTATTGCTGATTCATATTTATTTTCAAACAGAACATAGCTTATAAATAAAGCGAAATCCCATGGCTCGCCCTTTTTCTTTTCAAAAAATTCTTCTGGGGTATATGCTTCATCGTCGCCCCTATCTTCAATTGTAAAATATTTGTTCAAATAATCAATCAGTTTTTCCGATGTGTCTAATTGTGCGACCACTTCTTTAAATTCTGCATCGCTGACAATGGTTCCTTCAAAATCTGTATCCTTCTGGTTCGCCATAATATTCAAATATGCCAATATTCCAAAAGTAATTCCTAAAAGGACTAATAATGTAATTGATATTTTGAGTTCTCTTGACATATTCATTTTAAGATAAAACTACTTCTTTAATTTTTCAATCTCAAGTCGGAGTTCCTCAATCTCTTTTTGTTGTTCTTTAATTGACTCTATCAGCGGTGCAACCAATTTGCCATATTCTATTGATTTCAAACCATCTACTTCCGAAACAAGTTCGGGAAATATTTTTTCTACGTCTTGGGCAATTAGGCCTATTGAATACTCTCTACCGCTTTTCCAATTAAAGGAAACTCCTTGTAATTGCAAAATTCTCTCCAAGCTATTTTCAAGAGGTTTAATATTGTCTTTTAAAGTAACATCTGACGAGTAATAGAAGGCAGGCGCTCTCAATTCTTCATTAAAGTAAAAACCGGAAGTTCTGTCAGTATAAATATGAGCATAACTTGTGTTTTGGGGACCGATGTCAATATAACCGGAATTTGTTTGAATCCGAACAGCATTGCCACCTCCCTCATAAATCCGCGTGTTATTGTCATTGATGGCGATTTGGCCGGCTACGGTTAATCTTTGTACAGGGGCTGTTGTCCCGATGCCGACGTTGCCAGTTGTTGCAAGATAAATGCTACCAGCAGTATTGAAAATATTTAGCGAGCCAGCCCCAGTAGTTCCTCTTGCATAAATACCACCTCCATTGTCACCGCCCCAAAATCCCAAGCCATTTATATTTGCCGTATTCTCTGTAAGTCCGGTCAACCAAAACATGCCTCCAGCAACTTGTAACTTCTCACCCGGTCCCGTCGTCCCGATGCCGACGTTGCCGTTCGTCATCATAGTAATATGAGAATTATCTCCTATATTACCACCATAATTAATCTTAAATTTTCCACCGTCCGACACATCTATCCCCATTGAGTACCATACATTGTTAGGGTCATGAAAGCGGAGCTTGCTATCTTGATTATCGTATTCTATTTCTATCGCACCATTGCGGACTTCTAATTTATTATCTGGTCCTGTTGTGCCGATGCCGACATTAGTGCCGTTGTCAAAAATCTGTGAATTTCCGAGCGTTGTGCCAGCGGTCCATTTAGAGACATAGTTCGCTGTGCCAGAACCGGAAAGCGTACCTCCGCTCGGCATATTAACGCAATCCCAATTATCAGCGCCGATTTTCTGTAATATCTGATTGTTTGCGCAAGTAGAGCCGTCAGGCATCAACTCTCCATTGAAAATAATGTCGTCATTAGCAGTGATGTCTGTGGTAACTGTTAATGCGCCTTCAAAATATGAGTTGCCAGTTGCCTTGATGCCAGAACTACCAATAGTCAATCCATAGCTTGGGTCAACGCCACTTGCAGAAGCTCCCAATTTTCCTGTTTTATATTGACTATCGCCTCCAGTGTTAATTGGAACCGCAACATTGCCTCCAGGAGGAGCAGTGGTTGGCTCGGTCCAGGCAAAGATATAAAAAGTCGTTATTGCTAACAAAACAAAAACAACAAAACTCAAAGAAATAATCTTTGGCGAAATTTGATTCTCTTTTTTCATAGTATTAAAATATTAATTCGATTAATTATTACATCATACCACACAACAACTGAAAAAATAATACAAAGCAACAGCGCAATTGTGGAAAACTTTTAATAAAATTAAATCCCCTATTTTTCAGCTTATTTTCCAATTTTAAATTGAATTTCATTATTTTATAATAGCATAAAGTTTTCCCTTTTTGCTTGTATTTTAAAAATCTTATACAATATACTAATATGTTATCGTGACATTCTGACCCATGGAGCAACTCCTGCATAGACTCACCCAACAAGAGATATTTCAAGAGTTAAGAAACGCTGAACGGGAAAACCGAACCGCAGATTTTTCAAATAAACTTCTGCCGGAGTTTTCTTTTTTTGGAAAAGAAATAAACACTGGCATAAATTTGAAGGGCTCAACAATACAAGGCGCCCTGCATTTAGATGAATGTATTATTAAAGGAGATGTTAATTTAGAACAAGCCCTGATTTACGCTACTTTATATATTTCAAAGACAGAGGTTTATGGAGAATTTTTTGCCAATCAAATAAGAATACGCGAGGTTTTGAATATGGTCGCTTCTACCTTCAAGAAAAATATATATATGAAAGAATCGTCCATCAAAGGTTTTTTGGGACTAAATAAAATACAAATTGAAGGAAACTTAGACATAAGCAAGTCCATTATAAAAAACATAGTCACAAAGACCGGCACAATCAGGGGGGATGTTTATCTCCGCGACGCCAAAGTCGGCGGGTCAGTGTTGGCAGGAGAGATTATATCAGAAGGTCTTGGAAATTTTGAAAGAACGAGCATTGGTAAAAATCTTGACCTTAAAAATTCAAAATTTAAAGAAGTGGTTATCTTGAGCGGAACAATAGTTGAGGGGGAAATTGAAGCGCAAGACCTCCAGTGCAAAAGCTTGATTGCGCATGTCGCATAAGTAAAAATGATTCCAAAGTTCACACACCTTCATGTCCACACACAGTACTCACTCCTCGATGGATTGCCAAAAATCGAGGAACTTTTAAATTTCGTGAAAGAAAATGGTATGGACAGCGTTGCAATAACAGACCACGGAGTTCTTTACGGCGCAGTGGAGTTTTACAAAAAAGCGAAAAAAGCTGGAGTCAAACCAATAATTGGCAGTGAGATTTATACATCCTTTGAAGGCATGACCCAAAAAAGACCAAACATTGACAATAAGCGATATCATTTGGTTCTGCTTGTAAAAAACGAAACAGGTTATCGCAATCTTGTGAAACTTGTAACCAAAGCCCATTTAGAGGGCTTTTATTACAAACCAAGAGTTGATGAAGAATTACTATTCCAGCACACCGAGGGGCTAATCGCTCTTTCCGCTTGTTTGCAGGGAAAAATTCCCCGGCTCATAATATCCAACCGTATTGATGAGGCGGAAAAAACAGCGCTAAAGTATCAAAAAGCATTTGGCAAAGAAAATTTTTATTTAGAAATTCAGCACCACCCGAATATTCCAGAACAAGCCAAGGCAAACAAAATTATTATAGGGCTATCCAAAAAACACGGCATTCCTTTGGTTGCAACCAATGACTGCCATTATCTTCGACCGGAAGATGCAGAGGCGCAAGATATTCTGATGCTTATCAACACAGGACAAAAGTCAGATGACAAAGACCGCCTCACTATGAGACAGGACGACTTTTCCGTAACTCTGCCAAAAGAAATAGCGGAAAATTTTAAAGATGTTCCAGAAGCGATTACAAATACCCAAAAAATAGTTGATGCCTGCAATTTTGAGTTTAAGCTGGGTGAAATAAAACTTCCAAATTTTCAAGTGCCAGGACAAGGCAACCCTGACGAATACCTAACAGATATCTGTGAAAAAAGATTTGACAAGAGGAAAAAAGAATTCAAAAACGAAAAAGAGGCAAGAGAAAGATTGGAATATGAATTGGAAGTTATTAAAAAAACAGGGTTTGCTTCCTATTTCCTTATAGTTGCTGATTTTGTTGAATGGGCAAAAGAAAATAAAATAGTGGTCGGACCAGGCAGAGGAAGCATTGGCGGGTCTTTAGTCGCCTATTTGGCAAATATCACCAATATCAATCCATTGCAATACAATCTTCTTTTTGAACGGTTTTTAAATCCAGAAAGAATCTCTCTCCCTGATATTGACCTTGATTTTGCCGATGCCAGAAGAGACGAGGTGATTGAATATGTTTCTCAAAAATACGGACAAGACAGAGTTGCCCAGATTATAACTTTCGGGACAATGGCTGCCCGGGCAGCGATAAGAGATGTTGGCAGGGTCTTGAAATATCCCTATATCTCCTGTGATAAAATCGCTAAAATGATTCCTTTTGGATTTAATCTTGACCAAGCCATTAAACAGATTCCAGAGTTCCGCGAGGCGTATGAAAGCGATGAACAAATTAAACGATTAGTTGATTTGGCTAAAAAATTAGAGGGTGTTGCCCGCCATGCCTCAACCCATGCTTGCGGAGTTGTTATATCAGCCGAGCCACTTGATACTCTTGTTCCTGTCCAACGACCGACTCAAAGCGACGGAAACATTATTACGCAATACGAAATGTATTCTATTGAAGACCTGGGATTGTTAAAAATGGATTTTCTGGGGCTTAAAAACCTTACAATGATTGAAGATGCTGTTAAGCTTATTGAGATAATCCGCGGGAAGAAGATAGAAATTGATAAAATTCCCCAAGATGACAGAAAAACCTACAAGCTACTACAGAAAGCAGAAACAACCTCTATTTTTCAAATGGAGTCAAGCGGAATGAAAAAATGGCTCCGCCAGCTCCAGCCCTCAAAATTTGAAGATATTTCCACTATGCTTGCGCTCTACCGTCCGGGACCAATGCAATTCATTCCTGAATATATCGCAAGAAAACAAAACAAAAAAAAGGTTGAATATTTGCACCCAAAATTAAAACCAATTTTGGAATCAACTTACGGTCTGCCTATATTCCAAGAACAGATGATGCAAATTGCGCGAGAGATAGCCGGATTCTCTCTTAGTGAGGCAGATATTTTACGGAAAGCAATCGGCAAGAAAATTTCTTCTCTCTTAAACGAACAAAAAGAAAAATTTATTTCTGGCGCAGCGAAACAAGGTGTTGAAGAAGGAATTGCCCAAAAGATTTGGGGTTGGTTCTTGCCTTTTGCGCAATATGGCTTTAACAAGAGCCATAGCACGGGTTATGGAATTATCGCCTATCAGACAGCATACCTGAAGGCAAATTTTCCTGTGGAGTTTATGGCAGCAGTGCTGGCATCTGAAAAACAAGATGTTGAAAGAATCGCCTTTCTTCTGGAAGAATGCAAGAGAATGGATATTGATGTTCTCCCTCCGGATATAAATGAAAGCTTTAAAAACTTTACTGTTGTGGATAAGAATAAAATTAGATTTGGCTTGTTGGCAATTAAAAATGTTGGCCACAATATTGTCCAGACAATCGTGGACGAAAGGACAGCCAATGGGAAATACCAGTCAATCGGGGATTTTGTAAGCAGAATCCATTCAAAGGATTTAAATAAAAAATCAATGGAATCGCTGATAAAAGCCGGTGGTTTTGATAAATTGGAGGAAAGGAATATGTTGCTTGGAAATTTGGAACGATTGTTGAGTTGTTCAAGGGAAATACAGAATAACAAAAATAATGGACAAAAGGGGCTTTTTGACGGCTCTAAAGTTAAGACCACTATTAACTTAGAACAAATGGACCCAGCCAGCGCTGCTGAAAAACTTAAATGGGAAAAAGAATTATTAGGACTCTTTGTATCAGGACATCCATTAGAAGCATACCAAAAATCAATTGCCAAAAAAGCGGTTCCAATATCAAAAATTCTTCAAGAACTCACCAAAACAGACGACCAGCCCGGCTTTCCATTGAATGTCTCTGACAAAATATTTAAAAAGATAATGCCTGGAACACGACTCAAAATATGCGGACTAATTTCGCGGATTAAAAAAATTATTACCAAAAGCGGTCGTCCAATGTTTTTCGTTAAGATACAGGATTTGACAGGCGAAATTGAAGCGATTATTTTTCCTAATAGCGCAGAGCAATATGCCAATGTCTTGCAGGAGAATAAAATAGTGATTGTTTCTGGCAGAGTGGATTTCAAAGAGGACTCCCCGAAAATGATTGTTGAAGGAATCGAGGAAATCATAGAGGAATAAGAAAAAATGTGTTATAATGGCAACATCATTTAATAAATACTAAAAATATATAATATATGTTGAATGATAAAACAAATAAAAACCAGAATCTCCAAATTCATGTAACCGATGGAACTGGTGAAGGAAAAACAAACATCTCGGCTTTTGACGCTGCGTTGATGAACGCTGGTATTGCTAATTATAATTTAATCTACCTTTCTTCCGTTATTCCAAAGGGCTCAATGATAAAAATTAGGAAACCAAAATCCAATCAAAAAGAGTATGGCAATAGGTTATATGTAGTCATGGCTAGGTCCGACCAATGCACTATTGGGAAAGAGGCCTGGGCGGGTTTGGGATGGATCCAAGATAGTATGGGGAGAGGACTGTTTGCCGAACATTGGGCTGAAAGCAAGGAGGCGGTGATCAAGCTCATCCATAATTCTCTTGATGATATGAAGGCATTAAGGTCTTATAATTATGGGAAGATTCATCACCTTGTGATGGGTGCAAAATGCAAAGATAGACCAGTTTGTGCCCTAGTAATGGCTGTATATAAAAGCGAAAATTGGGAAAATTAAAGAAAAATGGGCAGTTCGTCTCAAAAAACTTGAGACAAACTGCCCTCGTCGTGACGCCATTATCCGCTACTATCACCCCAACGATATATAGAGTATATCTGGGAATCCATGATACTACCTTTAATCGACTTAGGGAGAGCTCTTTCAGCAAACATGGGAATAGCCCTATTAGCTCTCTCGGAGTAATCAAAGGCCACAGCACCGTCTTCGGGTAGCGAACAAATCATTTCTTTCAGAAGTCTACTGCCCAACGCCCTTTTGGCAAGGCCAGTCCTTACGGAAATGCCCATTAGGTAGTAAAGCAAGTTCCTGCTCAATAAAGCTGGAAACTGTTTCAGGAAAAAGGAAATGTTAATCCATGGAACCTTTTCCAAATTATTGGTTATCAGACCAATCCCGCCTGGTTTTTCGTTCACACAAAGAAGGAATTTCTGAAAATCTGAATCTTGCATGGCTTCCAGAAACTCCTCTTTGTAACAGTGTTGTCTGCAGGGAGTTGCAATGTTTACTGCTCGAAATGTTTCATCATACATCTCCCATAGCTCTTGTTGAAGCGCTACATCGGAGATGCACAGCTCCTCCCGAATCTCAATAGCCACAGATACCACCTCCTTCATCTAGTAGAGCTTGGAATAGATAAGATAGCTTATTGAGCCACTAATCCATACCCAAATTCCCAAATGAATATACCAACGCAAACCCTTACCAACTATTTCTACATAGAGATAGGGCAAGGCCCATGCCAACCGATTGAGGCACAATCCCCC
>JAHIFQ010000018.1 GCA_018900835.1 Patescibacteria group bacterium | reverse complement strand
CAAAACTTTTCTTTGGCGGTCTGCTCTGAACGAGCAGGGCGGCGGGGCTTCGCTTCGGCTCGAGCGAGGCGGAATTCCCCCCACACCCCCCTTCCGCCTCGCCCTCGCTTGGGCTGGCGAAATTTAAAGTTTCAAAACCCTCTTATTTATTATATGACAATTTGGAATATAACACAATGGAATATAATATAAATATATATGAGCAAGATAATTTACTCAAAAGATCATAAAAACATTGTTGAACGCCTTAAACAGGCGCGTGTTGAGGCTGGTTTAGAACAGAAACAAGTTGCAGACAAACTCGGGAAAACTCAATCCTATATATCTAAAATAGAATCCGGTCAGAGAAGACTTGATGTGGTTCAACTTAAAGCATTCGCGCGTATTTATAAGAAAGATTTGAATTTTTTTATAGAAATATGAAATTAAACCTATCAAAAACTTTAGAAAAAGATATCCCCAAAATAATTGCAGATTATTTGTCGCCAGATAATGGGGAGCGAGCACATGCGGCGTTTCAATTTACTATCAATGGAGTTACATATCCATTCGTTAGAAATCTTAATTTTGCTGCCCTTCCTGACCCACCTCGTCAAAGACGGTATTCAATGTTGGGTGCTTTGTTTTTGGCCCGCCCTGGCGATCTAATGTTTTTTTACCAATCCGATCCACAATGGAGAAAGGATGACATAGATTCACGCAGAGGTCTTAGGGGAATATATGTCGTATCTTCAGCTCCTTTTCGAGGGACGGATAATATAAAAGATCCAACAACGGGATATACAATGCTGGGAAATTGTCCTAACTGTCACATATCCCGCTCAACCTTAAGCGCAAAGTGTCCAAAATGCCGAAAAGAGTATCCTACCGTAAATTTACAATCTAGAAGTGATCCATATCATAATCTTCTTCTGAGTTTACGAATAGAAATAGAACCACTTATTGTTTTTGAAAGAGCAATTAGCGATGAAAGGGCTTATGCCGATATGTCTGATACAGGAATGATTTGGATAGGTCGGCATGATAATCAAATGGGTGCTGGTAAAGGATCGTCTGTTAGACAACTATTGCCTGAAGAAGCAATAAAGATTACAAGAATGATGTTGTCTGAGCCTGGGCAAAAAATTTCATTTCCACAAAAAGTGGATTATAAATTTGAGAAGAAAGAAATTTTAAACGAAGATGGAACAAAGGTAACTGATTTAGAGTTACGACCCGTCAATCAAACAATAAAAATTGTTGCCCAAGAACATATGCTTAATTTTGATATTGCTCGTTCAATTGATAATCCTAACTCATCTTTTGTTAAAGAACTCGGCAACGAGTTTGGGATAAACGAAATGGAATATGTGTCTTCGGAATTTCCGTGGGGGTATACTGCTGGTGAATCTGATTTTATTGTTGCGTTTAAAAATGAAACTGGGCGTTATAAAGTTTTCGTTATGGAATTCAAACGAGATTGGATTGATGATGCCACAATGATACAAGTATCTTTATATAATCGTTGGGTTGTGCAAACTATTTGTCAGTTTGCAACTCCAAAAATTGAGAATATAACAGTATATCCAATAGTAGTTGGGAGAAGATTAAAAAAAGATACCGTTCGTCCGCGCCCTTACTCTTTTACCGCCTCATATAATTCAGGTGTATCCGTAAAAGCAGATGTAAAAAGTCCTCAATTTATTGACTACACACCAGAAGACGAATTCACAAAAGGAGGAATAATATACGCAGCAAGTCTTAAATATAAAAACAAGAGTATCGGCATACCTCAAATTGATTGGATTCCAGAACAAGGAATTATTACTTCCCAAGTCGAGAGAGATTGGGTAATAAATACCTCTTGGGTTATAGCCAAAAAAAAGACAAAAAGTTCATAATCCATTTTGGAATTTACTTTTTTTATGGATGCCTGTATAATTAAAATGCTATGCCCCAAAACCAGCAACAACTTTTTCTTATAAAAAATGATCCTCTTAGTGTCGAAGAAAGCTCTTACTATTGGAAAGGACAACCAATAGTTAAAAAAAGAACATATTCGCACGGTACTAAACCAACAGTTGTTGAGCTTTTTAGTGGTTGCGGAGGAACTTCTAAAGGATTCGAAATGGCTGGTTTTGATATTGTTTTAGGGGCAGATATTCACGGGCCATCAATTGAGACCTTTCATTTTAATCATAAAAAATCTACTGCTGTCCTCGGAGATTTAAGTAAAATTAAAACTGAAGAATTATTAAATATATTACCAACAAAAAAAATTGATGTAATGATAGCGGGTGTTCCTTGTCAGGGGTTTTCTTTAAATAATAGAAAAAGACATGCAAAGGATAAGCGCAATTTTTTATTTAAGGAATATATTAGATTTGTCAAAGAAATAAAACCGTCTATCGCAATACTCGAAAATGTTTCTGGAATGAGAAGTACTGCCAACGGAACTTTTGTAAAGGAAATAGAACAAGAATTTAGATCCGTTGGATATTCTAATGTTCAGCATATGATGTTGAATTCAGCTGATTATGGTGTTCCACAAGTCAGAATGCGTTTAGTTTTTATTGCAACACTAGACGGTATCAATTTTGAGTGGCCTAAAAAAAATTATAATAAATCTAACTATAGGACAGTCAAGGATGCTATTGGTGATTTGCCAAAAATAAAATCTAGTGAAAGTGCTACAGAATATAATCAATCTTCGTTAACTGTCTATCAAAAATTGATGCGGAAAAAAGCAGTAAAATTAGAAAACCATACCGCGCCCGCACATCCAGCCTCAACAATTAAAAAAATTGCCTCTACAAAATCCGGCGAACCCATGTATCCAAAATTTAAACAACGAATTAGATTGTCTTGGGATAGACCCAGCCCAACTCAAGTATCTGGAGGAATTAGACCACAATTTCAGTTCGGACATCCAGAAATAGCAAGAGGATTGACTGTTCGTGAACGGTGTAGAATACAGAGTTTTCCAGACGATTTTATTGTTTTTGGTGGTACCGTTCAAGGTCGAGTTCAAACTGGAAATGCAGTCCCACCATTATTGGCTAGGGCAATAGCTGTTCAAGTTAAAAAAGCGTTAGGGTTTTGAAACTTTAAATTTCGCCAGCCCAAGCGAGGGCGAGGCGGAAGGGGGGTGTGGGGGGAATTCCGCCTCGCTCGAGCCGAAGCGAAGCCCCGCCGCCCTGCTCGTTCAGAGCAGACCGCCAAAGAAAAGTTTTG
>JAHIFQ010000017.1 GCA_018900835.1 Patescibacteria group bacterium | reverse complement strand
CAAGAGAGTAGCGCCGTTCTCGCCCCAGCCGCGCCTTCGGCGCGGTGAGCAGGCGGACAAAAATTTCTTCCCCCCAACCCCCTTCCTTTTTGCCCGCCTGCTGGAAACCCCCAGCGATTTTTTCGGGCGGCGGGGCCGAAAGAAAAAAAAGAATAATTGCGCTTGCCCCACCCTTCCTGTGCGCACGCAACAAGTTAGAACTGCCTTTTGTTTGGACAAGTATTTTGAAATTTGTTATCATTGTAATCAATGAAAGGTAAAGGATACTTTTTAACCTACACAATATAATGGTATATCTTCCTAAAACCTATGTCAAATAATAATCAAGGTTCAAAAATAGCCAAAAACTTAAAGAAAATCCGGCAAGATAAGGGCATTTCTCAAGATCGCCTGTCAAAACTTGCGGATTTGTCGCTCAATACTGTGGTAACGGTAGAATCCGGCGCAAACCCAAACCCAACCATTGAAACACTGACAAGAATCGCCAAAGCATTGGATGTTGGCGTTGATGATCTAATAAAGTAAAAAACATGAACTATATCAGATTTCAAGATAAGAATATTAGTAAAATATCTGCTGGACACCAAAAATGGTATCAAGCTAATAGTAGTGTTTGGGGTGAGCGATATATGAAAGAAAAAGAGCATATCTTGACCCGAGAGCGCAGTAAGAAAGAAACGCGAATTATCGTAAAATACTTACCACAAAAATGTAAAAAAATTCTTGATGCTCCCTGTGGCTACGGACGAATTTCGAATAGTTTATCCGCGCTCGGCTACGAAGTAACAGGTATTGATATTAGCGATTATTTTATCAATCTTGCAAGAAAACAAGCCACTCAGAAAGGTTTAAAAGTTTCATACATAGCCGGAGATATTCTCAAGAAAAAAGTGTTGGGAAAATTTGATGTGGTATTAAATATTTTTACCTCACTGGGCTATCTTGAAAATGATAAGAAAAATGAATTATTTATTGAAAAATTATGCCAGCATGTTAAGTCGGGTGGCGGCTTAATCATTGAAACCATTAACCCCATAGCACTTATAGCTAATTACAAGAAGAAAGAAACAATAACATTGAAAGACGGAACAAGACTTTATTTTGAGCGCATCCTAGATTTTAGGACATCAACGAGCGTAACAAAAATTCAGGAAGTTAAGCAGAATAGTAATCCCAGGAATCTTGTTCATATTATAAGGATTTACTATCCGCATGAACTAATAAATATTTGCAGAAAATTTGGTTGTAATTTGGTTGAGATGCTTGATCAAAATGGTAAAGCAAAAGATATCAAAAATTCTTTACGCATATGGCTAATATTCAAGAAAAAGTAATAGAGCGAGTGCGCGTTATTATCATTGATTCAAATAAGATTTTGCTCATAAACCGTGTTAAAGGGGAAAATTCTTATTGGGTTCTACCAGGTGGCGGAGTTGAGCAATGCGAAAGCCATGAACGTGCTATCGAGCGAGAATGCCTAGAAGAGTTAGGTATTAAGATACGAGTCCAAAAATTGTTTCTACGAAGAGTTGGGGACAAGCAAGGAATGGAAGGCCAGTATGAGTTTTTTTATTTATGCGATATGGTTGGCGGAAAAGTTGGTACTGGAGGGGGGCCTGAATTTCAACCAGGAACACAATATAAGGGTGAATATAGGATTAGTTGGGTCGATTTAAAGAAGCTTCCCGATCTAAATCTAAAACCCGGAGAGGTTAAGGATAAAATTATTCAAGAATATTTGCTGAATAAGTAATCGGTTTATCAAATTATGCCAAACATTCAAACAATTTTTGATAAAATAAATTGTTCTATTGTAGACCATGCTGATATTCAAAGAGTCGTTGATATTTTGCAGAGCGGTTTCTTATCCAAGCCCGATGGTGGGCCGGCCGTTGTTGAATTTCAAAAACTAATGGCTAAGTTGCATGGTAACAAATACGCCTTTGCTGTTAATTCTGGCACTTCTGCATTACATTGCGCAATTGTTGCTCTTACTTTACAAAAAGATGACGAGATCATTGTGCCTGCCTTAGCGAATATTGCAGATGCTTCGATTGTAGTGCAAGGAGGCGGAAAACCTGTTTTTGTAGACATCAATCTCACAGATTTTAACATCAACCCGGCCAAGATTGAAGAAAAGATTACTTCAAAAACAAAAGCTATTATTGTCGTTCACATGTACGGTCAGCCCGCAAAGATAGATGAAATACGACACATTGCCAATAAACACAAATTGATTTTGATTGAGGACTGTGCCCAAGCTGCTGGTGCAAGATATAAGGGGAAATATGTAGGGTCTTTTGGAGACATTAGTTGTTTTAGTTTATACCAAACTAAGCATATTATTTGTGGGGAAGGTGGCGTAGTAGTTACAAATAACGAAGAGTACGCAAAAATTATTACTTCCGTAGCAAATAACGGAATTATGAAACACGACTTGGATGCGTATGATTATGACCACATTGGATTTAATTACCAGCTGACTGATATACAAGCAGCTCTCGCGATAGGACAATTGCACAAGTTGGATAAAAATAACATAAAGAGGAGAGAAAACGCCGGAAAATTTAGGGCCCTACTAAAAGATATTGATATTCAATTCCAACATTCCAGTAATATCACGGAGCACTCTTATTTTTATTTGACTGGCTTGCTGCCACAAAATTTGTCCAATCAGCGAGGTAGATTTTTGGATATCGTAAAAAGTTTAGGCGCACCAATAAAAAAACTCTATCCTCTTGCCCTAACAGAACTGACACTATTCCGAAGCAAAATAAATCAGGACTGCCCAATAGCTCAAAACATTACTAAAAGGATTTTTAACCTATATGTAAATCCAGGATTGGACTTTGAGGACATAGCGCTTATGGCAAAAGCAGTTAAAAAAGCATATGAAATCATTAAAACGAGTAGTAATGACCGGTAGTCAAGGATCATTAGGAAAGATTTTGCAAGAGAGGCTATTAGATTCGTTTAATTTACTCTGTATAGATAAAATTTCTGGTAGCACCAGCAATGTTGCCTTAGATATTGCTGTCGATTATGAGAAGTTTAAGGGTTTTCTAAAAAAAGAGGACACGATTATTCATTTAGCTTGGGATACTTTTGAAGATTACCCCAATGAAAATATTGTCCCACAAAACAAAGTTATGGCAGAAAATGTTTATCGCGCTGCTGTAGAGAAAAAAGTTTCGCGTATTGTTATCGCAAGTTCGGTCCATTCTAATGATTATTCAGCTGTTTCAGTCGGTGAATATATCACCCCTCAATCAGAAAGCCACCCCGATACTCCCTATGGAGCCACAAAAATTTATATTGAAGATCTCGGACGTTATTTTTCCAGAAAGTACGGTTTGGAAGTAATTTGTCTTCGTCTTGGAGGCGTAAATGAAGCAAATGAAATCCGATTTAATGAAGACCCATTATACGATAAAGTTCTTCTATATAAAGAAGATTTTATAGAGTTGATGCGGATGTGTATTGATGCCCCAAAGGTGCCAAATAACTTTGCTGTTTTTTACGCGGTTTCGAATGTTCCATGCCGCGTTCATTCGTTAGACAATTTTTTAAATTGGCAACCGAAGTTCCCAAAAAAATGAAGAATATAAATACAATCGTAATTGCTGTTGGCGGCCAAGGAAGACGTATTTCCAACGATTTAAGAAAAAGAAGGATTACAGCCTCAAAGGTTTTCTTAAAGTTAAACGGAAAACCAATTCTGAGTCATTTAATTGATATGTCGTTGGCTTTAAATTTTCAACGGGTTTTCTTGTTATCTAGTTATTATGAATATGAACTGCATTCCTACTTGAAAGAAAATTACTCAAACAATAGGCGGATTATACCGATCTACGGAGGTAAGGCAGGCAGAATATGGGGCGTTCCGTGGTTGCTGTTTTCCATTAGGCAAAAACTTCAGAAGCCGTTTATATATTCGGACGGTAATATTTTATATAACCAAGGTATTCTCAAGAAAATGAAAGGTGTCGGAGTTTTAAGACCGACACTCGCCAACATTGTTTTGAGCGTTAAAGATTTGGCGCCTACGCACTCGCGTGCAATTCTGCATAGAGGAAGTATTCAGGAAATAAATGCGCGGTTACCGCAGAACAAAAAAATGAGTGGCCGATACAAAGGCCAACAGTATTGTAGTATTGGATTGATGGTGCTGAGCGAATCTATTTTTTCGTTTATTCCTCGTTTCGCCCAGAAAAAAGATTTAGATTTTGTTGTCAGCGATATTTTCAAATTTCAAAAAGACTCGATCAAGGGCACGATATACTATGGAAATTGGCTTGCCGTTCATACCATACAAGACATTGACAAATTGGGAATAAAAAGTTAGGGTAGCACAAATAGTTCTTCCACAAACCAAAACCCATTTTGCGAGGAGGTAAGTCATGATAGTGATGAATGAATGTTTCCTGGCAAACACAGGAAGCAAATACGGTATTGACGCGAGCCTGCCGTTGCGGTTGCAAAAAAGGGCTCTGTTGAGGGCATTGGGCTTCCTAGGCGATCCTAGATTGAAGGGATGTCGATCTTGCGAAACAAGTAAGGTTAAGCAGCTCTTCAAAGAGTACTGTGTCCAAGGATGCCCTTTTCTGATCATCGTGTCAGAGAAGCCGATGCTAACGTTGGTGCCGCCGCTTTTTGTTGTGAACGACGCAAATAGCGTACAGTGGCGTGACAATCAGGGCACGAAGCGAACCATTACAGCAAGTGAGGCGCTGTCGATCATTGGGGGATATCCTCAAACCACATGGGTGGAGTTCTCTCCTAATCCTTGGGGAGAGCGTGCGATAGCAGGACGATTGATATATATTGCCATGGACAATCAAGTCATAGAGATACAGCAAGGCACTGTTCCGGCGAAACTCATCAACGATCGGCAGTTGCCGACATATGTTGGCGAGTTGAGCTTCCTAGACGCGGAGAGACATCGCTATCTTAAGGATAGTCGTCGTCTCCGCGACGCGGGATACCTCAATATTTGCCCTTTCAGCGTGGTCCGGAACATCTGTCGGGAGATGCCCGCTATGGCCAGCTTTGAAGAGCTACGCTTCATCTCGCAACTTCCGACTCTGGAATTCGCGTTCACTGGAACCGGCCGGCTGATGGCGATTGACATTGACTGGCCCGCACAATACACCAAAAAGAAAGGAGGTAGATAACCTATGAGCCAGTTCGAAATTTCCATACTCGTAGTGAAGCCAGACGGCGTAGAGAAGAGGCTGGTAGATCCGATAAGACAGATTCTCATCAGAAGCGGACTTGTAATCAAGCGAGAGGTGAGTAAGACGCTCAAGCCCGCCACGGTAGAAATGCTGTACTGGAGCATCAGCGA
Organism: Patescibacteria group bacterium; assembly: GCA_018900835.1. Taxonomy (NCBI): domain Bacteria; species Patescibacteria group bacterium. Next base: position 3,896 of record JAHIFQ010000017.1, on the reverse strand, counting down.
CGTGCGACACCGTGATTACTTTCCCGAGCTGGTGACTTTTATGTCGTCGTCGCCCGTCCATATCTTCGTTGTGGATGGCTACGATGCCGTCGACAAAGTACGCCAGATTATCGGGAAACGAGTGCCTGCGTCTGGTCTCCGCGCCAAATGGGCGGAAAGCATCATCAGAAACGTTGCCCATGGTCCTCATACACCAGCGAGGGCCAAGAGGGAAATCCAACTCCTCCTGGAGGAATACAACATGAAAAAAGTGTTTGTCATCGGCGGGATGAGTGAATCTGGCAAGAGCACCATCGGCCGCTACTTGGACCAGCACGGCATCAAAAGGTTGAAGATCACCTTCTTCCTGAAGCGTGTGATGGAAAGAGAAGGCGTGGAAGACGACTTTGCCAAATGGAACAATCGGAACATGAAGGAAAGACCCGATTGGGTCTACCGCGTGTTCGCAGACGAGTTCATTCAGTGGGGCCGTGAACAGGAAATCGAGTTCTGTTGCCTCGAAAGCCTATACAGCCCGGGTCTCGCTGTCCATCTGCGAGAGCGACTCGGACAAGACAAGGTTGCCATCGTCTATGTGGATATGGACGAGAACGTTCGTCTTCAGCGGCAGATGATTCGCCAAAACCTCACCTCTTTAGACGAGGCAAGGCAATTGATGTTGCCCCGCGATCAGATAAAGAGGGATTGGGGAGTCCCCGCGATCGCAGATGTGGCTGACGTCATTATCGACAACTCCGGATCCATGGAAAACCTGACGAGAGTCGCGGATGCTATGATTGCCAGGTACTGCCAGGAACTACTCGTTTAGATAATTGGTCAGTCCATTCTTCGACAAAGGGGATTTCCTTTCAAGAGATCCCCTTTTTTCTTACTTATGAAAATTATTACCCTTTCTAAACTCAAAGAGACAATCAAACCATATACAGCCACGCTCGTTGGTGATATTTTTGATTTGTTTAATATTGAACATCTCCGCTATCTGCGAGAATGTAGTAAGGTGGGGCGCCCCCTTGTTGTCATTGTTCAATCAGATAAAACAGCCAGAATTCGCCTAGGATTTAATCGCCCCATAATAGGCGAGAGGCATCGCGCTGAAATTATTGCGGCATTTGAATTTGTTGATTTTGTTTTGATTCTTGAAAAACCATCTGATTACGAGAAATATTTGAGAATCATTAAGCCACGAAACTATGTTTACCCAAAAGGGATAATGAGACACAGAAAATACACTGCGCGTTTGATTACCGAAAAATTCCCGAACATTAAAATATTTTTTCTTGAAAATAATTTACACCGATACACTACAGATTTTTTCGCTAAACGAATACTGGCCCGACGAAATTATTCGAAAATTAAAAATCCAATTATCCGTCGCTTATATTTTATTGCTGACAATAGCAAGGCAGCCATCGGAAAAATCTCCGCTTTGATTACCTTTAGCGGCAAGATTGTTGCCGAGTCGGACAATATCGAAAGTAAAAATATGCATGCCGAGCACATTGTTATAGAAAAAGCAAAGTCCCAACAGATTGATTTAAGGAAGGCAAAGCTTTACATTCTCATTCCGCCATGTAAGCTTTGTGCCCAGGAAATACTTAAAAATAAAATTACCCAAATATATTATTTGCATCCTTACGGGAACGATGATGGAATAAAATTTCTACGCAAACACGGGATTAATGTGAAAAGAATAAAATACGACCTTAAATGATATGACAGATATTGCAATTTCAAATTTAGCGTGGAACGAATCAGCGGATCAACAGATATTTGAAGCAATGAGAAACCTAGAAATTTTCAGTTTAGAAATCAGCCCCTTCAGAGATGTGACGGGTATATTAGAAGTTAACAAACGATTTGATAACAAGATGTCAAAATTATTAAATAGTTATGGAATACACATCGTCGCGCTTCAGTCATTAATGTTCAGATACCCGGGAGTTTCTCTTTTTAAAGATGAGGCTACGCGTAGCGAGATGTTTGAGCATTTAGTAAGCATTTTAGAGTTTTCAAATAAAGTGGGTTCTACTATTGTTGTGTTTGGATCTCCCAAAAATAAAATCAAAAGCAAACTATCGCGCGAGGGAGCATTAGATATCGCTAAAAACTTTTTTAGGAAATTGGCCGACCAAGCTCAAAGACTTAATATCACTTTTTGTATCGAACCAACCCCAGCCGTCTACGGGGCTGATTTTATTCTTAACACAAATGAAGCGCTAGATTGTGTTAAGGGAGTTAATCGCAAATCGATTAAGATTAATTTAGATATAGGCTCATCAATTTTGAACAACGAAAAAATTGAGGGAATAATCCGCGACAATATCAAATACATTGGTCATGTGCATATTAGCGAGCCATATTTAAAAGCAATTGATTGTAATTATCTTTTCCATAGAAATATTGCCCAAGCGTTAAATAATAGTAATTATAAAGGAGTTGTTTCTATTGAGATGTTGCCAGCGGGAAAATCTGACGCAAAAAATATCTCCGAAGTACTTTCCTTTGTGAAGAATGTTTATCAATTGAACTATGAAAAATAATCATAAAGCAGTACAAAAAGTAGATTGCATAATTATTGGAGCGGGGATTTTCGGCTTGTACGCCGCTTCTCTTTTAGTTAAAAAAGGTAAAAAAGTTGCGATAGTAGATAAAAGCACTAAGCCGTTTTCCCGCGCCAGTGCTATAAACCAAGCAAGAGTACATAGTGGTTATCACTACCCTCGCAGTTACGAGACAGCAGAAAAAGTGGCATATCACTACAATAGGTTTGTCAGGGATTTTGACTTTGCCATAAATAACTCGTTTGAGCAAATATATGCTATCGCAAGTAATGGTTCTAAAACATCTGCCCAAGATTTCGTTAGCTTCTGCGAGAAAGTAAATATACCGTTAAAGAAGGTTAACGCCGATTTGTACTTCAAGAAAGGCTCGGCAGAAGCTGCTTTTATAGCCCAAGAGTGCAGTTTTGATTTCATCAAAATTCGTGATTTTCTTGTGGATAAAGTTAGGACTTCAGCTCATTGCTACTACGGCACCGGCATTCAATCAGTTGAAAAAAGAAATCCATCATATATAGTTGCTCTTGATAATGGTATTTGTCTATCGGCCCCTTTTGTAATTAATGCCTCGTATGCTGGTATTAACGAGGTTATTGATAAATTTAATCATCAATTTTTCGATTTGAAATATGAATTGTGCGAAATAGTCCTTTGTGAAGTTCCAAAAGAATTTAAAAACTTGGGAATTACGGTTATGGATGGTGACTTCTTCTCTGTTGTGCCGTTCGGAAATTCTGATTTTCATGCATTAACTTCTGTTGGTCACACGCCCCATGATGTATCCTACGATAAAATCCCAAATTTTAGAAATAAAGCCGAGCGATCGATTTGTAAAATGCATGGAGTTAGTGAATGCGTTGTTTGTTCGCAAAATTTAAAATCAGCATGGAGTAAAATGTACAAATTGAGTCGCGTTTTTTTAAAACCGAATTTCAAAATTGAATACAAACATTCTAAGTTTGAGATAAAGGCGATATTGAAGGCGTCGGAAAATGACGACTCCAGACCTACGATTATAAAACAACATACAATCGACCCGACATTTGTTAGTGTTTTATCGGGAAAAATAAGTACAATTTACGATTTAGAGAATATCTGCAAACAACCCGAATATTCGGAAACTCTAGCCACTAAAGTGTCATTTATTTCAAAATAAACATATTTACGGTATCATATTACAGTAAACTATTTATCGATTTTCGGCCCCGCCGCCCGAAAAAATCGCTGGGGGTTTCCAGCAGGCGGGCAAAAAGGAAGGGGGTTGGGGGGAAGAAATTTTTGTCCGCCTGCTCACCGCGCCGAAGGCGCGGCTGGGGCGAGAACGGCGCTACTCTCTTG
>JAHIFQ010000016.1 GCA_018900835.1 Patescibacteria group bacterium | reverse complement strand
TTTTTCTTGAATTACTTTTTCAATCTCTTGTTTATTAGAGAAATTAACATCTATTGCCTCAATTTCTTTTATTTCGAAAATTGGAGAAAAGAAAAACAAATAAAAAAGCCCGGCTAAAATTAGTATAGCTAAAATTGAAAACCAAAAAAATTTATTTTTGAAAATTGACTTCTTTTTTCTTAAATTTTTATACTTACCGTCTTTATATTTCTTTTGGAATTTATCTATTTTCATTAAAAACCTCTTTTAATGCTTCTTGATTTTTCTATAAAATAATTAAACCAATATTTATTATTGATAATAAAATCCTGGGTTTTTACATATTCTTTTATTTCTCCGCCAAAACCCTTTTTAAACAAGGTAATGCCTTGCCAAGGATGTTTTGGCCTATCTTTTGGCGCTATTCCCCAAAAACTATAAAAATCACATCCTATTGCTTTGGCTTGTTTTATTGCTTCCCATTGAAGCAAGTGGCTGGCAAAGATATTATCATATTTTCTTAAAGAAGCGCCCTGATGATAATAAGCTCTTTTTTGCCAAAAGATTATCATTGCACAGGAAATTACTTCTTTATTATATTTAGCTAAAAAAATTGTTATTTTTTCATCTTTATCAAAAGCTAAAAATTCTTTTTTCAGATAATCTAAAGAAAAAGGAACAAAATCATGGCGTTTAACTGTTGCATGGTAAACCTTATTAAAAATATCAACTGCTTCTATTTCTCTATTTTTTTCAATAATAACTCCTTGTTTTTCTGCTTTTCTAATGGCATAACGGGTATTTTTCCTCATTCCCATTAAAAGTTCTTCCTCTGTTTTTGATAAGTCCAAAATCCAGTTATTTTCTGGATGCATATGAATAGGAGCATTTTTAAAACCAAGAGATTTAAAAATTTTTATATTTTCATCAGTTCTTTGCCAAATTGGGCATATTCTTATAAAACTGGCTTTTTCTTTTTTAGCAAGGTCTTTTAAATAATCAAGTAGAATTTCTAAAATCTTAGTTTTAAAAATTATGTCTTCAGATTTTAAATTTTTAATAATCAAACCATGAGGACAAAGAAAAAAAATTCCTCTTTTGGCAGAAACTTTAATAATCAGTGCCAGGCCCTGTATAACATCATTCTCTATGATTGCTAAACGCCAAATTTTTTCTCCAAGCTCTTTTTGAAACTCTGCCCAATTCCATGAATGCAAAAAACTTTTTTCATGGCTTTCCATTAAAAAATTTTCCCAAATATCTTTATTTTCAATTTCTTTAATAATCATAAATCTGAAAATTTTGACAACCCTATTTTGATGGGTGCGACCCATCAAAAACACCCATCAAAAATTTAGTAATTGCTATTACGGATACAAAATATAAGCCAAAGCTCCGAGAGCAAGCGCAATGAATATGACTAATATGATTGTTGAAATTTTTGACATATTTTTTAAATATTTAAAATTTGTTTGACCTTTTGAACTCCCTTGCCCTGTCTAATTATTTTTTTATTTTCCAAATCTATAATAGTTGATGCTTTTTTATGCTCACACTCCCCTTTTACCACAAAATCTACTTTTAAATCAATCTGTTCTGAATTTACTGCTGATTTTTTTCCGCTCAAATTTGCTGAAGTAGTTATAATGGGAAAACCAGCTCTTTTAATAATTCCCAAAGTAATATCATTATCTGGAATTCGCACGCCCACAGTGTTAAATCCAGCAGTAATTAAATCCGAAATTACTGGCTTTTTCTTGAAAATAAAAGTAAAAGGTCCTGGTAATAATTCTCTAACAATTTTTTCGTTTTTTTTGCTTAAAAAAGCTATACTTTTTAACATTTTAATATCTAATACTGCAATAGACATTGGGTTGCCTTGGCTTCTATTTTTTAATTTTAAAAGTTTTTTTATAGCTGTTTTATTAAATGCATCACAGCCAATCCCGTAGATAGTGTCAGTTGGATAAGCAATTATTCCGCCTTTTTTTAAAATTTCTACTGCCTTATCTGTTTGGCTTATTAATCCCTTTATTTCAAAAACTTTATTTTTATTTTTAAAACCTTTTATCAATTTAATATCTTTTTCTGACATACTAAAATAGTCAGATAGCAATTGAATAACTGCCTCGTTCGCCTTGCCTTGCTCTGGTTTTGCTTTTGTATGGACCTCAAAAACATTTTCTGCTTTTTCTGTTATTTTATTTTTTTTAGAATTAGGATAAACCCTTAAATTTACTTTCATAAAACTATAATATTTGTTATTTATTATCTTATTATACAAAAAAATAGGCCGGAGAGCGATGCTTGATGCTCTCCGGCTATGTAAATGCTGATTTCACTCCTGACAAAGGGCGTGGATACATGGTAAAAGCCGACCAATTTCGCCGGAATCCATACCATAACCGACAACCCACTCGTCTCCATTAAGCTCAAAGCCGACATACTTAGCCCTGACTCTCTTGTCTTTAGAAATCCTATCCAGTAAAGCGCATACCTCCAAGCTCGCAGGCCTTCCGAGTTTCGCTCTTGACCCATTTGGGTCAAGCGTTGACGCAATATGGGAGAGAGTGACGCCCGAGTGGATGATATCTTCTACGATTAAGACATGAGCACCAGCTAAATCCATTCTCGTATCCAAGAGCCACTTCGGACGCTTCTGCTTATTCTTCTTATCTCTACTCTCAATAGAGATATACTCTGGAAACAGGCAAAGGAATTTCCCTCCATGAAGTTTTTCAAACGCCCTATTAATCTCTTTAGAGAGATCACTCATAAAGGGATTGCACCCCTTTAACACACCAACAAGAATGAGTTTGAAATCCTCCGGGTTTTGCATATACAGAAAGTAATAGTTCTCGGCAATCTGTTTTGCCAATTCCTTTACTCTGTCCTGTATTTGCTCTTCTGTGTATATTACCACGCCTATTTCTTGCTCCAGCATTTTTCCTCCTTTTGGCGCTGTAAAACGAAAAAATCAGCACTAATGCTAATCTGTACTAATTTGAGAATATCACAAAAAAATAGTTTAGTAAAGAAAATTGAGGGGGCAAGACGCTTAGCGTCTTGCCCCCAATCCTCTTAACACTCGTCTGGAAGAGCAACCTTGATGGTGTGGAGATATCCGGTTGCCTGACTGCAACGACAATCGTCGTCCCAAGCAATGAAGCTGATCTTCCAATCCCCGCACATATTGAACCTAAACTCAAATGTGGGGTTGTAAAGAGATAATGAGGCATCGCGGGTATCAAAGATTTCCACGATATTCTCGTTGGGATCTATGAGCACTACCCTGATCCTCACAATACCCCTATCTCTTGGATATGCGCCTTGTGTGATGATTGACTCTCCGCAAAGTCCAAGTGAGGACGACAGAGAATCAAATCCTCTATAGTCCTTTAGCTCAACCTCTTGCTCTCCGCAAGGAGAATAGGGAGGTGGACATGGAGGAAGACATGGAGGTGGGCATCCACCACATTCCCGATTTTGATCCGGGTCATAAGCAAAGATGTAGAACTTGACAATCTCGTTCAGGTTCGCAGTCCTGCGAGCCGGCTCCAATCGAACAATCGGCGGAACCAATGAATAGGACCTAATCGTGATGTTCTTGGTTTGAATTCCCGTAGCTCCATCGTCATCCACAACAGTGCCAACGATCGTGTATGTCCCCGGATTCTTGTAGCTGTAGGTTGTTGAGAATCCTGAAAACACTGAATTGGGGCCATCGCCAAAGTCAATCGTGGTTGAAACCACTTTCTTTGGCTCAATGCTAGCCACATCCATTATGTTGTCGAGCACCGCACGGATACGATGACAGACCGAATACGGATAGCCATCACACCCGTCCAAGTCAGTCACAGTCATCTTTCCGATGCTCGGCGCTGGGTTCAAGACAGTCACCGAACGAGTTATGGAGCCGATTGCTCCACAATTGTCAGTTACAATCAAAGAAACCTGGTAAGCGCCGTCATCAGCGAAAGTATGCAATACCTGACTTCCGTTCGCCGTACCTCCGTCGCTGAATTCCCACTTATGGTAATCAATGGTTCCATCGCTATCCGTGGAAGTAGAGGTAAATGTGATGCTTTCTCCAGCATAAATCGTTGCTGGACTCCATGTGAATGAAGCAACAGGATCGCAATTGAAAAGCATACACCCAGACAATCCCATTGCCACCAATACCAACAGTGCTACCAACAAACCTCGCTTCTTGCTCATCTGAACCTCCTTCATATCTTTTTTTTCGATCTTGTCCCTATAAGTGATAAAAGGAACGACTATCTATTGTGAACATTATCACAATTTACGAATTTGTCAAGGTTTTGGACAAAAAAAAGGGGGCTGATAAGCAGCCCCTTTTGGGACGAATAGTGATTCTCAATGAATTAAGATCACTCCCATTAGCCACCACCACAACAGGCAGGAGGCCTGAGGGCAACCGATGCTAACGCACGGTCTGCTGAGCCAATAGCAACAACTTGACAAAGGTCTTGGCTGGCAGGCAGGATATCTGACCGTCGTCCACCAACAAGGTCTGGCTCCAACAATTGTTGAAGGAATCTGCAGCTCTGCTACCCAAACCGAACACGAGCCGCATCCAAGCCAAAAACCATATTGATCAATCTCTTGTACCGACAGAAATCTCTCTGTGGTAAGATTGAAATCAGCGTTCAGTAACTTGTATCGGGAGAAAACAATTGTGATCTTCTGCGCGCTGTTTATGGGATAGAGCATAGAGAGATCAATGTTGTTCAACCCGGAAGTTCTACACTCCCAAGAATTCTCTTTATTGGGAAAGATCAGATACTGATCTGCGTCAGGTCTGCCCTGATAGAAGACATAGAGGAAGCCATCAGTTGGCAAATCTACTTTGCCATAGAACATGTCTTCGCTCAGACGCACTCCAACCGACAACAACGGCCCAGTAAAGTTCCGACTCCCAACCTGAACACCAGAGACAACCACCCCTCCTACAGCAAGGGCCACAACCAACAATCCCGCAACCAACAACATCTTCTTCATCTCAACCTCCTAAAGGCCTTTTTTCTGCAATCTACTATCTGCAGTACAGTAATATACCTTAGTAAATAGATAAAGAATTGTCAAGCCAAAAAACTTGACAGAATTCCCTTGTTATGTAGAATAAAGTAGTTTGCAATTGCACAGGAGGTGCAGAATGAAGAGAAAGACGGCAGGATTAGTAATCGTTGCTCTGGTGCTGGCTTTCGTTGCCACAACAATGGCTCAAACGCCACCAATGTTTGATTCGCTCCAGAATCGTTGTTTCAACGGGTTTGAAGTAGACCTCCAAATAGGAGTTCCCTCTCCCCCGTTCTTTGAAGCCGATTTCGGCATGCTCACGCGTGGATACTTTAATCTTGGCGTTGGCGTATCTTTCGCCAACATACAAGCCGAATCAATGGCTGGCGGATATGCTAAGATAGGTATCCTTACCTTTGACATTATGGAAGGAAAATTCCTCGCTGGGCTCAATCGCCGTTCCTATTATGGAGAATTCGAGATCAAGGCCCCTATTCCTGTGTACATCATGAGCAAGGATACCATTTGGCCGATGAACATCGGCTATCGGTACACCGAACTGATGATATGCGGCCAAAACACCATCCGCTCAAAACAGCATGTATTCTTTGTGGGAGTTGATGCCATTTTCGTTGACCTTGACACCGAGGTTTGGGTAGAGGCGCATTTCCCATACGAATTGCTCTGTTACAGAATATTTCCGCCGTTGCACATTGAGTTCGGCTTTGCTTACTATTTCTAGTGAAAGCAAAGACCGAAAACCCTGACAGGGTCTCTAACTTGAGACCCTGTTTTTTATAAGTGCTTGACATTCTACCTGCTCTTTTGTATAATAGAATAATTCTCGAAAATAGGAGGCAGGATCGTGAAAAAGAAAATCGTGGTAGTAATCGCGGCAATACTGTTGTTATTTGGCGCAAGTATCGGTATGAACGCACAGAATTCAATCTGCGGGATTAGTGGTGCAGAGTTCGGAATTCAAGCAGATCTCTGCTCATCTTCCGCAAAGATGAATATCGGCGTATTACCCAGCTTGCCAGGACTACCGATTCTCTGGTTTGGTCTGACATTCACAGATTTCGAATGCAAACTGTTGGCCGGACCATACTTCAAAATAGGGATCCCGGGATTTGATGTCGCCCGATTCCAGTACCTTACAAACGAATGGCGTTGCTTTTCCCGAAGCTCCCGATACATGGAAATAGAAATGAGAATTCCGCTCTGCTTATCCGGGAATGTCCTACGAGTTGGAAATGTTTGCTTCCCATACTTGGGTCTCGGATATTACAAAGAGAGCTGCGGCTCCGAACAAACGACTCCTATTATCGGGCTTACCCATCTATGGTACAATCAAGGGCGCTCGGCAGGAGTATGGATTGAAGCCACTCTCTACAAGATTGAAACCGGATTCACATTCGGCCTCTGGAGCAGCTGATATCCACAAACGAGGGTCTCTGAACAAGGAGACCCTCACTTTATTTAATAAAGAATTATTGCTCTTGAAATCTCTTCAAGAGATTTTTTATTTTTTCAGCCTGCTCTTTTGATATATTTATATGTGTTGGTAAATTTAAAATTTTATCAGCTACCTCTTCAGCTACAGGACAACTTCCTTTTATGTATCCCATTTTTTCTAAATTAGTGCCAATTGGCACGACAACTGATTTCCTCCAACCATCATCAAGATAAATACCTTTTTTCTTAAACTTCTCTAAAATTTCGTCGCTATTTTCTACAAAAACCGAATAACGCATAAAAACCCTTTTCTCTATATATTCTTGTACGGGTGCGACCCGTTCAAATTGTTTGTAAATTTTGGCTATTTCGTATCTGTGCTTATTGAATTTCTCTAATTTTTCAAATTGATGCAGTCCTAATAAAGCCAAGGCATTTGGCATTTTTTTAAATAAATATTTTGGCATTTTCCCCTGTTTTTCCATTTTGTGAACTGCTTTAGATAAAATACCTAATCTTTGCAATGCAACTAATTTATACTTACCCAATCCAAAAAATCCATACAAGGGCATTATCAATTTTTTTGTTAAAATTGGATGTAAAAGTTGTTTTTTAATCCAAAATAAATTTGGAAATTTTAAATGCTTTTGAAATTCTCTTATTTTCTCTGCCAAGACCTTGTCTTGAGTTACTGCCATTCCGCCATAAACAGATGATATTATTTTATCCCTGCCCAAGCT
>JAHIFQ010000015.1 GCA_018900835.1 Patescibacteria group bacterium | reverse complement strand
TGTTTTTCCAATGCTTCATGGAAAACCAGTCAGGACTGCGGTAGCGATTCTTGGACTAACAATTACAGATGTTCAGGAGATTCAATTCAAAGAGAGAAGAACAAAAAAGGATGTTCTGGTTCTTCTTGCTACAATTACAATGAGTGGGTTAGTGAATACGATTGCGCTGTTGATGGAAAAACTTGCAGCAATGGACAGTGTATTACTACATGTCAATGTGGCGATTGGAATTCTTGGAGTAATCAAGGATGCGCTCAAAGCGGATGCAGTTTAGGACAAATGTATCAGACCAGGACAAGAGATTGCAGTCCGAGCGGTTGTAGTACTCAAAGTGAATCAAAATGTACAAACGATTCCAGTTGTAATCAACCCACTTGTCAAGACGAATGCGCTGCAGTTGGACAAACAACCTGTAATGACAGCGGTTCAAGAAAAATTTGCGGAAACTATGATTCTGATTCTTGTTTAGAGTGGTCAAGTCCGGAAAGTTGCGGAAATGACACTTGCAATGGAAGTACTCGCAGGGATTTTTATTGTTCAGGCGGAACCTGTTCTTATAATGATTCTACTTGTTCTTCGCAGTGTTATTCCTGCGGAAACGGTGTTTGTAATTCTGAATGCGGAGAAACTCAATATAATTGTTCGCAGGATTGCGGGCAGTCATGCCAAAGCGAATGCGCTTATTCTGGACAAGTGAGGTGCTATAACAGTACTCACAAACAAACTTGTGGAAACTATGATTCTGATTCTTGTTTAGAGTGGTCTTCAGTTGAAAGCATTTTGGGTTCTACATACTGTGGTTATGGAAGCTGTAATAGTAACCAAAAACCAAACTGGTATTGCGTTGGGGGCATAGCAGAATATACCTGCAACAATGATTCCAGTTGTGGATGCAACGACTGCAACAATTGCAACAACTGTAATAATTGTAATAATTGCTACAATAATAACGACCACAAATCCTGCTATAACAATGATGTCTATTGGTATGATTCCAATAACAGCAGACAGGATAAATATGAGGATTGCGGAGATGACTCCTGCACGACATGGAGTTCTCCTTATTGTTCAGGAGACAGCGTTTATAAAGAGAGAACTTGTTATGACAAAGGATGCTCTGGGAACTCTTGCTTTAGCAATTCATCTTTACAGAAGGCCTTTGTGAAAAAATGTGCAAGCGATGAGACATGCAAGAACGGCCAGTGCGCGGAAGAGCAGGAATGTACTTCAGGCCCTTGTTGTGATGGACAAAATTATAAAAGCTCAAGCACTGTTTGCAAGAGCGAATCAGAAATAAAATACAGCTGCCCTTGGGGAGCTGGGTGCGGAGCAGATGTGGGACAGAGTTCCAGATTAAGATTTAGATATTGTTCCGGAGACAGCAACCAATGCGATGGAAATTGGGGAAGCTGGGGAAACTGGTCTTCTCCGATAGTGTCTGATTATTGTTCAAGCAATGAGACCTGTTTTATCGGTGATTCAACATGCAATTATAATTCAACCTGTTCAGTAACTCCAATAACACAGACAAGGCAGTGCTATGATAATGATATCTATTGGTATAATAGTTCAGGAATGCGCTTAAGCAAATATATGGATTGCGAAGACGATAACTCCTGTACGCTTGATAGATGCGACACAGACAGATGTTACCATGATTTAAAATGCGACGGCACGACTTGTAGCAAAGATTCTGTTGATTATTGTTCAAGTTGTCAGCATTGCGGAGATGGGGTGGTAAATTGTGATGAAACATTTTGCGAATGCCCTGTTGATGTAAAATTACCGACTGCTGACACAGTGGCAGTATCTGTTCTGGCGAAAAAGTCAGGCATTGACGATGGCTGGAAAAAAACTATTTCAGCAGAGCCAGGAGACAAACTTTCATTCTTAGTTATTGTGGCTTCTTCTGGAAACGAAACCATTTCTGATGTTAAGCTTGAAAATCTTTTACCAACAAATCTTGATTATTTGGGAAATTTGAAAGTTGACGATACTCCGTTTATTGGCAATATTCTGGCTGGGCTTGGTTTGGGAACCCTGGCTCCAAAACAATCTAAGTATATAAGTTTTGACGCTAAAGTTGGCGATGCCAGTGAATTCTTTTCAGGCACCACTTATCTAAGCTATTTAAGCACTGTTGGATATAGCGGAGACAAGACAACCAGCGATAGTGTAAATATTGAGATATTAAAGAGTATTGGAGGAACGGCTGCTGCTGGAACAATTTTTTCCCAGATTGTTAAAATAATCGGCAGTTTAGCTTTTTGGCTGGTGATATTGTTCATCCTGATATTGAGCGGGATTCTTGTTTTCAGCGGTTATTACTGGATGAAAAAGAAAAGGGAAGCAGAACTGGTGCGGTTGTAATAGGCGCGGTTCTAAAACTAATTAAAATCTGAAACAAAAAGTCGGCCTTCGATAAACTCAGGCCGACTTTTTGCTCTAAAAGTTTTCCACAGGAGAGTGGTTGACTGGTGGTTGATTGTGGGGTATAAAGAAGATGTTGTGGAGAAAGGTGGGGATAACTTTTAATAACTGTGGATAACTCAAACATGTTCATAGGCGAATACACATATTCATTAGACACAAAAAGACGGTTAGGCATACCGGCTAAGCTTAGAAAATCTTTAGGAAACAAGGCAGTTATTACCAAGGGATTGGACAACTGTCTTTTTCTTTTTTCCGTAAGTGAATGGGAAAAATTAGCCAAGTGGTTGAGTGAGCTTCCGTTCCAGAAAGCTGACGCAAGGGGATTCTCCCGTTTTATGCTTTCTGGCGCCAGTGAAGCAGCGATTGATTCTTTGGGAAGGATATTGATTCCAGATCATTTGAAAAAATATGCTGGGTTAAAAAAGAAAACAATTATCGCCGGCATTTCCAATAGAGTGGAAATCTGGGATGAAGCAAGATGGAAAAGTTATAACCAAAAGACCGAAAAAGGAATGGAAGATATGGCAGAACGATTAACAGAAGTAGGGTTCTGATTCAAAAGAGTTATAAGAGACGAAAATAAAAATGATTTGCGAGGTAGAAAAATGCACACACCAGTACTTACAAAAGAAATCATAGAATGGCTTGACCCGAAACCAGGCGAGAATTTTATTGATTGCACTTTTGGGGAAGGAGGGCATAGCTTCGCCTTGTTAGATGTAATCGGGTCGAATGGGAAGGTCTTAGGCATAGAAGTAGACCCAGAGCTTTACAAGAAATTCCAGCAAGAGGGCGAAATCCAAAATCCATCTGTTATTAGAAGCCACAGCGTTGCAGACGAGAAATCCAAAATCCAAAATAGATTGCTGCTGGTAAATGATTCTTATACCAACCTTAAAAACATTATTGCGGAACGGAACTTCGGGCCAGTGAATGGAATTGTAATGGATTTAGGCCTGTCAAGTTGGCATTTTGCGGAAAGCGGAAGGGGATTCTCTTTTAGAGAGGATGAAACGCTTGATATGAGGTATAACCCGCAGACCAATTCCTTGACTGCTCTTGAAATAATAAATAGCTACACAGAGGAGGATATAGAGAAAATCTTGAAGGAATATGGGGAAGAAAGATTCGCCAAGATTATTGCTCGGAAAATAGCAGAGAAGAGAAAAGAAAAACCGATTCGCACGACATTTGATTTAGTGGAAGTTGTTTGGTCAGCGCTTCCTTCTCGCTTTCAGAGAAAAAAACTTCATCCAGCCACCAAGACATTCCAAGCGTTGAGAATAGCTGTTAATTCTGAAATAGAAAATATAAAGAAGGGGCTGGTGCAAGCAGCAGAGGTCTTGGCAAAAGACGGAAGAATCGCTGTGATTTCTTTTCATTCTCTGGAGGATGGAGAAGTAAAAAGATTTTTTAAAAGATGCCAAGAGATTAACATTTTTGAAATCATCACGAAAAAACCAATTATTCCAGGTCTCGATGAAATTAGCATTAACCCTCGTTCAAGGTCGGCAAAATTAAGAATAGCCAAAAAAATAATATGACAGCTCGGATTAAAAAATTTCCTGTTAAAATAAATCTAAAATTCATTTGGGGCTTATCTATTTTTTCAATCATAGGACTGATTGCTGTGTGGGTTTTGCAAATGCAGTCCTTATCCCAGAACTACGCTATGATTTCTGGCATTCAGGATAAATTAGCTGGCTTGCCAAAAGCAGATTCAAGCAGTTCGCTATTGGCTTCTGTCCAAGAAATTCCTGAACTGGACAAAATAGCACAAAACCTTGATTTTGAAAAAATAGATAAGGTTCTTTATATAAGGTCAGCAGGGAGCACAGCATTGGCTAAATAATAATGAGGTTTGCAAGAATTAACTTAATTTATTTTTTAGTTTTTCTTTTTGGAACAGCTGTTGTTGCCCGTTTATTTTTTCTTCAGGTAATAAATGGTGAGCTTTATAAGGCCTTGGCAAAAGGACATCAGGAAATATTTCAGCAAATCTCCGGCGAAAGAGGAGATATTTTTTTATACGATAAAGACAAAATTGTTCTCGCAGCCACTAATAAAGAAAGCAGGTTTTGTCATGTTGCCCCAAAGTTGGTACAGGACAAAGAGAGAGTCGCTGAATTGTTGTCATCCGCGCTTTCAATAGATAAAGATGATTTGTTCAAAAATATGGTTGCTAACAGCGAACGGCTTTTCCTTCTTGTCAAAAGAAATATTTCAGAAGAGGAGAGACAACAGATTCAAGAACTTGGATTAGATGGAGTTTTCCTTGACCAAGAGCGCCAACGGCTATACCCATTTGGCCAACTGGCTTCTGATGTGTTGGGCTTTGTCAATCAAAGCGGAGAAGGGCAATATGGAATAGAGGGTTATTGGAACAGCGCATTGGCAGGGCAGGAGGGATGGCAGAAGATATCTTATGGTCCCTTCGGAAGATTGTCAGACGGTGACACAATTGGTTCTATGAAAGGAGTGGATTTGATTCTGACTATTGACAAAAACATCCAGTCCCAGGCAGAAAAGATTCTAAAGGACTTTTCCGAGAAATTTGGTTTTAAATCAGGCCAAATAATAGTTATAGACCCGGTTTCAGGCAAGGTTATGGCTTTGGCTGATTTTCCCGGATTTAATCCTAATAATTTCCAGGAATATGCTGGAAATAACCAGATTGAGCTTTTCCAAAACAAGGCGATTCAGACGGTCTATGAGCCGGGCTCGGCCTTTAAGGCAATTACTATGGCATCTGCTTTGAACGAGGGGAAAATTACCCCTGATACCACTTATATAGACACAGGCAAGGTGGTGATTAAAGACAAAACAATTACCAATTATGATAACAGAATTTGGGGCGAATCAACTATGACGCAGGTCTTGGAAAGGTCTATCAATACGGGCGCAGTTTTTGTTCAAAGACAATTGAGCAACCAAGCATTTATTGATTATTTGGAAAGGTTCGGGGTCTTTGAAAAAACCAATATTGATTTAGACGGCGAGACATATTCAGAGAACAGAGAGTTTAAAAAGGGCTGGGAGGTAAATTATGCCACTGCTTCTTTTGGTCAGGGAATCAATATGAATCTGATGCAAATGGCAAGAGCGTTTTGTGTTATCGCTAATAAAGGCAAGTTTGTCCAGCCATATGTAGTTGAGGCGGTTATGGAAGCTGGGATCAAGAAGCCATTTTTATTAGATAAACCGCCAGACCAGATTATCTCTTCAAACACTGCAGAAGACCTTACTAAGATGCTTATTGCAGTTACAGAGAGCGGCTATGGCAAGGATGCCAGTGTTGCTGGATATTATGTTGCTGGCAAGACAGGAACATCTCAAATTCCATATTCCGCACTTGGCATAAACAAGGCAGGATACAGTGAAGAAACATGGCAGAGCTTTATTGGTTTTGCGCCTGCCTTTAATCCAAAATTTGTGATAGCTGTAAAATTAGACAGCCCCAAAACAAGAACAGCCAGCGAATCAGCGGTTTTTGTTTTCCAA
Organism: Patescibacteria group bacterium; assembly: GCA_018900835.1. Lineage (NCBI taxonomy): Bacteria > Patescibacteria group bacterium. The sequence continues at coordinate 129,078 of JAHIFQ010000015.1, read as the reverse complement.
AACTTAGCAAAATATATTTTGGACTACTATCAAATTTTGCCGGAAAAAGAATAATTCCCTCCAAAATATCAAATTTGCTATTTTTGTTTTTTTGTGTTATCATAATTTCGCTTGGCCCCATCATCTAGTGGTTAGGATACATGATTCTCAATCATGGTACACGGGTTCGACTCCCGTTGGGGCCACATTGCGCAAAACCTCTTTGTTTGTAAAGGGTTTTGGGCTATATCCATGTTCAGATTAAAATCCGCCGAGATCGTTTCTCGGCAAATTTTTTGTGTTGCAAAAGCTTGATTTTTCGTTATATTTATCATATGATATAAATATTCAAAGGAGGGTTTATAGAGGGTTTATAATGGACAGGTCGAAAATCGTTGAACTACGGAGAATGCTTGTCTCTCATCATCATATCAGGGGGAGAAGTGTCTATGCCAGAAGACCTTGTCCCGAAGTAATCCATTCACGGGAGGCGTAGCTCATTGCCCGCCTCCCATTCTAATTTGCCTTAAACCCTTGTTAATGCTAATATATTCTTGATATGAGCGATGCTTTATTAATCATTCTGTTTATACTTATTGCAGGAGGCGTGATAGCTTCTGTTCTTTTCCTTACCCGTAAGAAAGGCGATATAGACCAGAAACAAAATGATTCTATTAGGGACTTGGAAAGAAGGTTGACTGACTTAATGTCAGCTCAATTGAAGGAAATAAGAGGGAGTGTTGACGGAAGTTCCAAGGCAATGAATCAGCAGATTTCTTCGTTCACTAGAGAAACCGTCCAAATCCGCGAGGATATGAAACAGGTCCAAGAAGTAATGAAAAGCATTTCTTCTTTTCAAGAGATATTCAGGTCTCCGAAATTGCGAGGAGAATGGGGAGAGGAAGGTTTAGAGCAAATTTTAAACGAATATTTTCCCAAGGAACTTTACACAACACAGCATTTATTTTCTTCAGGTGAGCAGGTAGATGTGGCGCTAAAGCTTCCGAACGATAAGATTCTTCCGATAGACGCGAAATTCTCGTATGATAATTATAGGAAAATGGTTGAATCGGAAAAAGATGAAGAAAAAAAGATTTTTCGCAAAAAGTTTATAGAAGACACAAAGTTAAAAATCCAGGAAATTTCTTCAAAATATATCTTGCCAGCAGAGGGGACTACTGACCAAGCGATTATGTATATTCCTGCTGAAGCGGTCTATTATGAGATAACAATGATGAAAGAGGAGGACTTGGCAAAATATGCCCGTTCTAAGAAAATAATTTTAGCTTCACCAAATAATATCTTATTAACGCTTTCTGCTGTGAGCCATTGGTATAAGGATGTCCAGATAACAAAAAAGACCCAAGATATCTTAAAAAGATTGACAAAAATACAACAAGATGGCAAAAAGATATTGGATGACTTCAGGAAATTAGGGAATCATTTAAAGAACGCTGTTTCATCTTATGATAATTCGGAAAAACGAATTTCTTTATTCGGCGATAGGGTAGAGAGATTATTGGATAATGTGCCCGAGGAAAAACAGCTACCATCTGGAGATAATGATCAATGATAAATTATTCATTCAAAATTAAAAATTAAAAATTAAAAATTAACCTGCCCGCAATGCTTCGCAAGCGAGATGGCTCGCATAACGATGCAGGCGGGAAATTAATTTAAATATGTTAGCAGTAATAAAGACAGGCGGAAAACAATATATTATTAAGCCCGGCGATAAAATCAAAGTAGAAAAATTAGAAAAGAAAGATGGCGAGGAAATAACCTTTGACGAGGTTTTATTATTGGAGAGAAATAAAAAATTAAGCATTGGCACCCCTACAGTCAAAGGCGCGAAGGTAGTTGCAAAAGTTTTGGAAACAAAAAAAGGCAAGAAAGTTATTGCCTTCAAATATAGCCCAAAAAAGAGATATAAGCTTAAAAAGGGACATCGCCAGGCCTATACCTTAGTTGAAATCAAAGAGATTCCAGAAGCGTAATTATGGAAGGATGTCTTCTAATTCAATTCCTTCTGGACCTTCAAGCTCTCTTTTCTCAAGATTTCTAAAACTTGCTCTTGGTTCGTCAAAAAACAACTCGACCTTGCCAACAGGGCCGTTTCTGTGTTTCGCTATCAAAATATCAGCAATGTTTTTTCTGGCAGTGTCTTGTCTGTATTTTTCTTCTCTATAGATAAATAAAACCACATCCGCATCTTGCTCTAGCGCGCCGGTTTCACGAAGGTCTGATAGTTTCGGTATTGCTGGAGTTCTCTGCTCAACAGCCCTTGATAATTGAGATAATGCCAACACCGGAACCGCCAATTCTTTAGCCAACCCTTTAAGCGAGCGGGATATTTCAGTCATTTGTTGAACCATTTGCATATTAGCCATTCTCGGCTCCATCAATTGAAGATAATCAACAATCAATAAAGACAAGCCATGCTGGATTTGCAATCGTCTAGCCATAGCCCTCATCTGCATTATATTAATCCCGGCAGTGTCATCTATAAAAATAGGGGCTTCTGACAATACTCCGAGAGCATGTTGTATTCTTTCAAAATCATTTTCCGGTCCATCTCCAGAAAGGTGCCCAGTTCTCAATTTCCAGAGGTCAACATTTGATTGGCTGGCGATGAAGCGGTCAATCACTTGGTCTTTAGACATTTCCAAACTGAATAGGCCGACTGGTTTTTTCTCGTTAACTCCGATGTGGCGGGCAATATCTAATGCCAGTCCACTTTTACCGATTGAAGGTCGAGCAGCCAGGATTACAAGGTCTGATTTCTGAAGTCCGGAAAGAATTTTATCCAAATCCACAAATCCGGTTGGGACTCCTCTTGGTATGCCTCTATGCTTTGAAAGATTATCAATTCTCTCAAAAGCGCCTTCTAATTCGCTTTTTATAGGGGTAAATTGCTGGGAAAGAGACCGTTGGGCAATATTGAATATACGGCTTTCCGCTCTGTCTAAGAGAACATCCACTTCCTCCTCTTCATTGAATCCCATACTGCCAATTTCATAGGAGGTCTGGATAAGGTCTCTCAAGATTCTTTTTTTCTGGACAATTTTTGCGTAATCCAGAACATGCATTGCGTTAGGCACAGAGTTTATGAGTTCTGTGAGATATGATTTTTCGCCTATTGACGCTAATTTCCCTTTTTCCTGTAACCGGGACGACAAAGACAGGAAATCAATTACCTCATTTCTATCAAAGAGGTCGCGCATTGATTCAAAAATTGTTTGGTGCTGGTTTTTATAGAAATCGCGGGGTTGTAAAAAATCCACGACTTTTATAATCGCGTTTCTGTCAATCATTAAACTGCCGAGCAATGACTTTTCCGCCTCAATGTTTTGAGGAGGAGTTTTATCTGGCAGAGCTTGATTGTTTTTTGAGTAATCAACCATTACCTCCATTCTAAACAAATTCCGAGTTTTGGCAAGGGGACAGAAATGTCCGCCTGTGGCGGACATTTCTGTCTGTGGATAAAGTTAGCCCTCATTTCTTTTTATCATTATTCCATTAGCCGTGTCTTTTATTGTAAACCCTAATCGTTCAATTTGTTTCCTAATTTCATCCGCCTCTTGCCATTGGTTGTTTTTTCTGAATTTCTCTCTTTGTTTTGCTAATCCTTTTATTTTTTCTGGGATATCTTCTTTTTCGTGCGGGAAAATAAAGTTGAAAATTTTATCAATTTCTTTCAGGAATTCCAAAATCTTTTTTGCCTGATTTTTGTCAATTTCGTTTTTATCAAGCAGGGGATTTATTGTTTTTATCATCCCAAACAAAATAGCCATGGCTTCTGGAGTATTAAAATTATCCTCCATCGCTTTTTCAAATTGTCCTTCGGCACATCTAATGAGAGAATTTAACTTTTTATTTTGACTTTTAACTTTTGACTTTTGACTTGTTGTTTTACGCTTTTCGTTTTGCGTTTTTAGCCTTTCCACAAGATCGTCAATCCTTTCTAACCCCTGCTTTGCTTGAAGAATGTTTTTTTCTGTCCAGTCAAGCGTGCTTCTGTAGTGGCTTGAAGCAACAAACATTCTTATAGTTCGCGAATCCCATTTTTTCAAAACTTCATCTATGGTTATAAAATTACCAAGTGATTTGGACATTTTTTGTCCATCTATCATTAAAAGCCCTCCATGCAGCCAATATTTTACAAATGGTTTTTTCTTGGCAAGCGCTTCGGTCTGGGCGATTTCGTTTTCATGGTGTGGGAATATTAAATCCATGGCGCCTGCGTGAATATCAATCTGTTCGCCTAAATGTTTTTTTGTCATTACTGAACATTCAATATGCCAACCCGGCCTGCCTTGACCCCAAGGGCTTTCCCAAAAAGGTTCGCCTTTTTTGGCTTTTTTCCACAACACAAAATCAACTGCTTGTTCGCGCTCGTATTTGTCTGTCTCTACCCGCGTGCCTGTTTTTGCTTTCTTAATCTTAATACCCGAGAGTTTTCCATAGTCCTTGAATTTTGAAACATCAAAATAAACAGAATCGTCTTTTTCATAAGCAAAGCCCTTTTCCTCCAGCTCTTGAATAAATTTTATAATCTCCTCTATATTATCTGTCACTCTTGGATAAATAGTTGCCGGCTTAATGCCAAGTTTTTTCTGGTCTTCCAGAAAAAGCTTTGTGTATTTGTTTCCAAGGGTAAAAATATCGGTTTTCTGTATTTGGGCGGTTGCGATTATGTCGTCGTGAATATCAGTGATATTCATAACATATTTCACATTATAGCCCTTATGCTCCAAATATCTCCTGATAATATCAAAAGCAATATATGTACGCGCATGCCCAATATGTCCGGGCCCATAAACCGTTGGCCCGCAAACATAAAAAGCCACCTTTTTATCTTTCAAGGGATTGAATTCCTCTTTCTTCCTAGATAAAGAATTATATATCTTAATCATTTATTTATTTAACCGTTAGTTTATTCTAATATATTTCCGCTTTTTACTCAAATTTTCCATGAACCCACTACGAGGCCGGGCCTCGTAATTTTGTTGCGGACAGGGGCGGGTAATTTTGGCTTGGCAATAATCATGGTTTCTGATAATATAAAAGAATAATTAATCTTAAACCATGATAAAAAAGGACATCAAGTTAGGTCTCGTTATCGGTTTTCTAATCGGGCTTTTGGCTCTGCCAACTCTTAAGAATCTTGAGCAGGATATTTTGAGCAAATGGCAAGGATTCAAATTCGCTTATTTCTTCCTCTTGCCAATTATCTTGCCGCTCTTGGTTATGGCAGGATTATTTATAGCAGATAAGCTCGCAAAAAAGATTAAAGTTATTTGGCAACTTGCTAGATTCGTTCTTGTCGGCGCGTTGAATACTTTTATTGATTTTGGTGTCTTGGGATTCCTTCTTTGGGTAAGCAAAATAGACGCTGGACAAACAATCGCCTTATACGCATTTTTCAAATTTTTATCTTTTTCATTTGCTTCTATTAATAGCTATTTCTGGAACAGGTCTTGGACATTTGAAAAAGGCGGTAAAGCAGAAGGAAAAGAATTTGCCGGCTTTTATCTCATAACAGGAGTTGGCGCCTTGCTTAATGTTGGAATTGCTTCATTAATTGTTAGTATGGTTGGCTCTGGCACAGCTGTTTCCGGAAATGTGTTGGCAGGGATAATAGCACCTTTTGCAGGGGTTTTAATTGGATTTATATGGAATTTCCTTGGCTACAAATTTTTCATCTTCAAGAAATAATCAGCGAATGACTATTGATAAATAATCAACGATAAATGATAAATGATAAATAATGATTAATGATTAACTAATGGCTAACATTGTTTTGTATCGAAAATACAGGCCCAAAAGCTTTTCTGAAGTAGTTGGGCAGGAACATATTATTCAGACAATCACAAATGAGATAATAAATGATTTGTTATCCCATTGTTATTTATTTTCAGGGCCCAAGGGTTCAGGCAAAACAACGATTGCCCGTCTTTTGGCAAAAGCAATAAACTGCGAGAATTTGCAGGGCTTTGAGCCGTGCAATAAATGCCAGTCGTGTATGGAAATAAATAGCGGGCGAGCGATTGATTTAGTAGAAATAGATGCTGCCTCAAATAGAGGGATAGATGACATCAGGGAATTGAAGGGAGGGATAAGGTTTTCTCCGACACGGTTAAAATATAAGGTATTCATTATTGACGAGAGCCATCAGCTTTCAAAAGATGCAGCCAATGCGTTGTTAAAAATGTTAGAGGAGCCGCCTTCATTTGCTGTGTTTATTCTGGCAACTACCGAAGCCCATAAAATGATTCCCACAATCAGTTCAAGGTGTCAGAGATTTGATTTTCACAAACTTTCTGCTTCGGAAATAATGAAAAAACTTGAAGCCATTGTTAGAAAAGAAAAAATCAAAATCAACAAGTCGGCATTAGAACTAATAGCGATGAATGCTGATGGGGCAGCGAGGAATGCAGAGGTTTTGCTTGACCAGGTCTTGAGTTTCAGCAAGGTTGCTGATAAAGATGATAAAAAAGAGATTACCGCAGAGGATGTGAAAATGTTGTTAGGAGTGATTGATGTGGAATTAATTGTAAAGTTAGTTGATTTAATTTTTGAAAAAAAATCAGGAGAAGCAGTTAATTTTTTAAATGAGATAATAGAAAAAGGAATGGACCCGCTTGAATTGGCAAAAGCGATTGTTGAATATCTTCGTCAGACATTGATTCTAAAGATAAGTCCTGATTTGGAAAGTCCGATTTTCCTTAATCTTACGCAGGAAATAAAAGAAGAGCTTAAAAAACAAGCCCTTAAGTTTCAAGGACCAGAAATCCGCAAAGCGCTCAAAGCATTTTTAGAGGCGCAGGGAAAGGTAAGATACTCTCCGATTCCTCAATTGCCATTAGAACTGGCAATCCTTGAAATTACAGACGGGAAGTGATAGAAACAATTTATTGATTATTTATCATTGATAATTTATCAACCTTGCGGGGTCGTCTAATGGTAGGACAACAGATTTTGGATCTGTCTATTCTAGGTTCGAATCCTAGCCCCGCAACCATCTTTCGCCAAGGCTACAGAATGGTTTCACTATTATGTATTACGTCTATATACTTTGGAGCTCAAAATCTAAAATATTCTACTATGGATACACTGATGATCTGAGGCGAAGGATTAAGGAGCATAATGACGGTTTGTCGAAATCAACAGCCTCTCATTGTCCATGGAAACTTTTGTTTTACGCAGGATTCCGAGACAAGAGAATAGCCAAAGATTTTGAGCTCTATCTTAAGTCCGGATCAGGCAAGGCATTTGCGTATAAGCGATTAATTAATGTAGCCTTGAAGAAAGATAAGTGTAGGGGATAGAAAAGGTATTCCGTAGTCATCTGTAGATGACGAAGGATACCTAGCCCCGCAACTGCGTCAGAAACCCTCGCAAACAGAGGGTTTTTGAATTGAGGGGGCGTGAACATTAGAACTTTTTAGAGAATTTGTGGTAAAATAAATTCAGATGAAAATCAATATATTTATGCCAAAAGAGGAAAAAGAAATAATTAGTGCCAGGCACCAATTAATTAACCAGGCACCAATGAGTAATTAGTGCCAGGCACCAATTAAACCAATTAAATTACAACGGTTATAACAGGTCCTTATGGATAAAATAAAAATATGTCTATGAATAATGAAAATAGAATCGAAAACATGAACAATAAATTCTCGAAGGGGGTTGAGGTTGTTGTGTCTGCGACCATAGAAAATAATAGCGGAAAAATCCTTTTGGTCAAATCACCGAAATGGTTTGATAAGTGGACAATGCCAGGGGGCCATATAGAGCCAGGGGAAAGTATGGCCGAAGCCATCAAGAGAGAAATTCAAGAGGAATTAAATTTAGAAGTAAAGCCAATCACGATAATTTCTTTTGGTGAGCTTATAGATTCAAGAGATTTTCACCGTCCCGCGCATTTTATTTATTTTGACTTTTTATGTAAGCTGGAAAATGGTGATGATATAAAGTTGGATAATGAAGAAATTGCTGATTATATTTGGGTGACCCCAGAGCAAGGATTGAAAATGAATTTAGGCGAATCTTATGGAGATACTATTGAGAAATATGTTGAATATAGAAACAGAAATAAATGAAAAAACAGTAAGTGATAATTAGTGATAATTAGTGCCAGGCACCAATTAAGCCAATTAATTAGGCAGGACAAATCAAGGATTCTTTGATAGAATGGAATTAGATATAATAATCAAATTTTTATGCTTGAAATAGATAATAAAAAGGTCAATGCTGGCGAGATAGCGATTTATAAGCCAGGGAGAAAAGATGTAGAACTAAGAGTGAAGATAAAAAAAGATACTATTTGGCTTAGCCAATCACAATTAGCGAAGCTTTTTGGTTCTGAAAGAAGTGTAATAACAAAGCATTTAAGGAACATTTTTAATTCTAATGAATTAGATAGAGATTCAGTATGTGCAAAAATTGCACATACTGCTGTAGATGGGAAAATATACAAAACCCAATTTTATAATCTGGATGCTATTATATCTGTGGGCTATAGGGTCAATTCTCGGCTTGCAACGCAATTTAGAATTTGGGCGACCCAAGTGCTTAAAAATTATTTGTTAAAAGGTTATGTTGTTAATGAGCACAAAATGGTGTCAAGTCTATTTTTATATGTATATGTATATTGAGGGAGCGTGGATTTTCCACAGACGCCCTTGACAAACTATCTTGATAAGTTAAACTTAAGTTGAAGTAAAGTTTAACTTAAAAAAATGGAAAATATTATTTCTCTAAAAAATCTAAGAGAAAATATGCAAGAATACGCCCGAAAAGTTCAAAAAGGCGATTCTTTTATTGTTTTTAAGAGGTCTAAGCCATTGTTTAAAATTGCCCCGATTGAAGCTGATATCTGGGAAGGGGTGATAGATTTTACTAAAATTAGAAAGGGCGGGGTTGATATTAAAGAGTTATTGCAACGGTTATAACAGGGCCTTATGGATAAAATAGAAAAAGCTTTTAATAGATTAACTTCTAAAGAGAGGGATGTGATAAAAAAGATATTAGTTCAGATAGATAGGGGGGATTTCCAAAATTTAGATTTAAAGAAGTTAATAGACAGAGATGATGTCTTCCGTGTTCGCAAGGGCGATATTCGCATTATTTTTCGTAAAATAGATGGCTCTATCAAGGTTTTAAGCATCGAGCGTAGAAGCACCACTACTTACAAGAAGAGATAAAAATTGATAGTTAAAAATCGTCAAAAAGACGGTTTTTTGATTAGATTCAGGTGTTGATAAAAGAAGAAGGCGAGCAGGGACTGCTCGCCTTCGGAATCGGTTTTCCCCTAATGTAAAGGGAGGAGCGTTGACGGGTGGTAATGGATAGTTGGACCCATTGGGCCTCATCTGGCGTATCGGCAACGATTGCAGGACCAATGCCCATTCCATCGCATTGGTCTCCCGCATTCATTGCATCGCTTTGTCCGGAGAAAACGTTTTTGTATTTTTTTGTTCCCGTTTTTCCCGCGACAAGGGATAGGCTCGGATTTCCGTATGTTCATAACGCCTCCTTAGCAGGACGAAGATTCCGTTTTGATTATGATACTATGTTAGTGGCAAAAAGTCAATTTTTTTATTTTTAAGGAGGACAAATCAGGGGTTTTCTGGTAGGATGAAATAATATATCTATATTTAATATAAAAATGAAAAAACAGAAAAATACAAGGCAGGATTTTTATTTTAAGAAAGCCAAAGAGCAAAACTATCCAGCTCGGTCTGTTTATAAACTGCAGGAGATAAATAAAAAATACCGATTTATTATGCCCGGTGATTTTGTTTTAGACATTGGATGCGCGCCCGGCTCCTGGATGATTTATCTTGCTGAAAAAGTTGGCAAAAAGGGCATGGTGACAGGCGTTGACATTGTTGATTTGAAAATTCCTCTTAAAGAAAATATGAAATTTATCAAAGCTGACATCAGGGAACTTGTAAATGGTTTCAGCAAGAAATTTGATGTGATTGTCTCTGACGCAGCGCCTGGAACATCGGGCGTTCATTTCGTTGATGTGGCAAAATCATTGGAATTGGCAAAAACTGCCCTGGATGTTGTCAAGCAATCATTGAAACGAAGAGGAACTTTTGTTTGTAAAATATTTGAAGGAGATGGAACAGACGAATTTTTGGAAGAAATAAAAACATTATTTACCTTTGTTAAGTCGTATCGCCCGAGCGCAGTAAGAAAATACAGCAGAGAATTTTATTTAATTGCTAAAATTTTTAAAAATGAATAAATCGCAGGCATTTTTTGAAAAACAAATAAATTGGCTTTTGAAAGAGAAGTATAAGGGTAAGCTAACTGCTGGGGCTAAAAAAGATATTGAAAAATTGAAAAAAGGGGAGCCATTGGATTATATTATTGGTTTTGTGGAGTTTTTGGGGGTTAAGATTGATTTGCGGAAAAAACCGTTAATACCAAGACAGGAAACAGAGTTCTGGACAGAGGGGGCGATTAAAGAAATTAAGAATGAAAAAAAGGGATTAGAGTGTTTGGATTTGTTTTCTGGCAGCGGGGCAATCGGGATTGCAGTTCTGAAGCATATCCCTACAGCACAGGTTGATTTCGGTGAAATAAATAAGGATTTTTTGTGGCAAATTAGATTCAATATTCAGCTCAATGGGTTTAATAAAAACAGGGCATCAATTATTGAGACAGATATTTTTAAAAATATCACGAAGCAATATGATTATATATTTGCCAATCCGCCGTATATTGCTAAAGAGCGGAAAGCAAAGGCGCAAAAATCGGTTTTAAAATATGAGCCCAAAATCGCGCTTCTTGCAGGCAAAGACGGCTTGCTTTATATCAAGAAGTTTCTCAAACAGGCAAAAAAATATCTAAAGCCAGATGGAAAAATCTATCTTGAATTTGATTCTTTTCAGAAAGCCAGAATCAGCGCATTACTGAAGGAACATGGATATCAAAACTTCGTTTTTTTTAAAGACCAATACAATCACTGGCGATATGCCGAGATAAGCATTTTATAATAGAGTTGGGCTAATATCAATTTTATTGAGCGTTTTGGACTTGTACGAGAGAAGAGCCGAAATTCTATGGTATTATCTTTCTTGTGCTTCTCAAAAACTGTTTTCTCTTGTAAGATTTACAATACAATGTCTTTAAGCATAGGAATTGTTGGATTGCCTAATGTGGGCAAATCAACGCTGTTCCAAGCCATAACCAAAAAAGAGGTGGACCGAGCGAATTACCCTTTTTGTACCATAGACCCAAATGTGGGCGTTGTTGCGGTTCCGGATGAAAGAATAGACAAATTGGCAGACCTAACATCATCTGCTAAAAAAATCTATACCACAGTAGAGTTTGTTGATATTGCCGGTTTGGTAAAGGGCGCAAGCCAAGGAGAGGGATTGGGTAATAAATTTTTAGCGAATATTCGGGAAGTTGACGCAATTGTTTATGTTCTGCGATGTTTTAATAAAGAAGATGTCATTAATACGCGGTCTAAAATTGATGTTCTGGAAGACAAGGAAATTTTAGATATGGAAATGATTCTCAAGGACTTAGAGACAATTGAAAAAAGAACGGAATCTCTGGAAAAAGAATTAAAAGCCAGAGCAAAAGACAAGGATTTGGAAAAGGAAATGTTGGCAGTTACAAAGGCGCAAAAATTTTTGAGCGAAGGAGAGCTTTTGTCTGAATCTCAATGGAGCGACGAAGAAAGGAAAATTTTGAATAATTACCAGTTGTTGACTATGAAAAAGCGATTTTTTCTGTTCAATGGCACAGAGGGAGATGTTTCAATGGAAATAGCAGAGATATTTAAAAAGAACAATTGGCCGTTCTTGGTAGTTGATGTTCTGACCGAATTTGAGACAGCTGGTTTTACTGCTGAACAAAGAATTGGTTTTGGCTTGTCCGTAGAGACACAATTAGATGTCCTGATTAGAGAATGCTATAAATTGCTCGAATTGATAACCTTTTTCACAACCGGGCCAGATGAAACAAGGGGCTGGACTTTAAAGAAAGGTTCAAAAGCGCCTCAAGCAGGCGGAGTGATTCATAGTGATTTTGAAACCCGCTTTATCAGGGCGCAGGTTATAAATTGGAAAGACCTTTTAGATTGTAATGGATTTAGCATGGCAAGAGAAAAAGGGTTGCTCCGCACAGAAGGAAAAGAATATATCGTCCAAGACGGCGATGTCATTGAAATCAAATCCGACGCATAGAGTTGTGTGTTGCCAAATTTGAAATTGAGTGTTGATTTTTTTGTTTTTAAGGGTATAATATAGTCAAAATGGATTACAAGGAGGGACGTAGAAATGTGGAAGAAGGCATTGGTCTTTGGTATCGCTGTTTTACTGGCATCCTGTTTGTCTATTGTTGTGTTTGGAGATTTTGAGGCTCCGCCGGAAGATCCTGGCATTCCTCCAGACGACGGTGGCGATGATGGAAATGGAAGCGGAGACGATGATGGAAATGGAGATGGAAATGGAAATGGAGATGGAGATGGAGGCGGGTATGACGGACTGTATCCAATTGACCCCATAGAAGATGTGGAAGATGGTGTAGAAGCACCGATATTACAGCCACTACCCAAGATAGATATCGAGGGACCCGAAGTTGACAATCCGAATCCTGTGTTGGGAGATACAATATGTTTTTCCTTTCGAGTTCTCTCTGAAGACGACAAGCTTGATTATCTCCCGCCATACATTGCCTTCTACCGACTTTTGCCAGATGACAGAATCGAGGTTTTAGCTGGAGAGTGTAGTTATATGCCATTTATACTAGGAGATGACGGAGTTTGGCGAGTGTGTGTTGACACGAGTATTCTCAGCGTCCCTGGGATATATAGGGCATATATGGTCGTCCGCAGACCTGCAAACGATTGTGATTCAGAAAGCATCCTCACTATTAATGTTGGCGTTTAAGCCAAGTAGATGCGAGGATGACATGGGGCGCTTAGGCGCCCCGCTTTTTTTCCTTATATATGCGAATCTATTTTTTTTTGGTAAAATAAAGAAATAAGAAATCTCAAAAATGCGAACTACAATAACAATTATTTTGGTTTCTGGAATGGCGGTTGTTTCTTTTTCCCAGATTTTTTTAGCCGAGAATATGAACGCAATGATTGTCGGCGTTATTGTTTTCCTACTCTATTGCATTATTGGTTTTCTACTGGTTAGATATTCGGCAAGGGAATCCAGTAAAGAGGAAATTTTAAAAAAGAAAGTCCAGCAAAGGACAGAACAATTAAAACAGGGCAGAGACGAATTAGAGGAACAAACCTTGGAATTCCAAAAAAGCAGAGATGCCCTTCAAACAAGGGCTGCGGAGCTTGAGTCATGGTATCAGATGATTATCCAGAGAGAATTAGAGATGAGGATTTTGAAAAAGAAAATCAGGGTTCTTCAAGAAGGGAAAGATAAGAGCATCAATGCCAGCGATAAAGCAAGATGAAAATTATTTCCTGGAATGTAAATGGATTGAGAGCGAATTACAAAAAAGGTTTTTTAGATTGGTTTAAAAACGCAAAAGCGGATATCGTTTGCTTGCAGGAGATAAGGTCTAATAATTCCGACTTACCAGAGGAATTGAGGAAAATCAGTGGCTATAATCTTTTTTTGAATCCAGCTCAAAAGTCCGGGTATAGCGGAACAGCGATTTATACAAAACAAACTCCGATTAAAGAAACGCTTATGATTGACTTAGATAGATTCGACAAAGAGGGGAGAATCATTCAATTGGATTTTCCAGAGTTTATATTAATCAATCTCTATTTGCCCCACGGAGGAAGACAAAAAGAAAATTTGGATTACAAATTAGAGGCGTACGATTATCTTTTAAATTGCTTAAAAACGATTAAGAGTAAAAAAGTAGTTGTGGTAGGCGATTTTAATATTGCTCATCAGGAAATTGATTTAGCCCGACCGAAAGATAATAAAAATAACACAATGTTCACAACAGAAGAAAGAGAGCGGATTGATGAGATTATAAAATTGGGATTTATAGACAGTTTTAGAAAATTTAATAATACAGCAGGAAATTATACTTGGTGGCCATATCTTGCCAATGCCCGCGAACGCAATATTGGTTGGAGAATAGATTATTGCTTTGCTTCCGCTTTGCTGGAAGACAATATCAAAGGCGCTTTTATTCTTAATAAAGTAATGGGTTCTGACCATTGTCCGGTCGGAATTGAAATAACTTTATGAAAGAAAAATATATTCTTGAGATTATTAAAAAATTAGGCGAGGGCTTACCAAAGTTTTCTGATGGCAGAATTGATTATACAAACTCCATCAGCGCGCCTGTTTTGATTATTTTTGTAAGATATCAAGGAGAAATCTTACTTTTGAAGAGAAGCAAAAAAGTAAGTACTTATCAGAAGAAATGGAGCGTAGTGGCAGGTTATTTGGACGAACTAAAGCCAATTAGAGAAAAGATTCTGGAGGAATTAAATGAAGAGACAAGCATTACAGAAGAAAATATTTCTGATATTAAGTTTGGGCAATCGTATAAGATAAAAGATGATTCTGTCCATCGGCTATGGCTCCGTTTTCCGGTCTTGGTTGAATTGAAAGAAAAGCCGAGGATAAAATTGAATTTTGAACACACTCGCTTTAAATGGATTAAGCCAGAAGAAATCAGTAAGTTTGACACGCCTCCATTTTTCCACATAAGTTGGGAAATGCTAAAAGACCAGCGATAAATTCTAACTCTCTTTAAGGTCTTGACAGCCATTCTCGTTTCTATTATTATAGAAACGAAGCTGATAATTGATTGTTTTATCGAAACGATGAACAAAAAGGAAATAATTTGGCGGGAAATTCTATCTCAAGCCATAGAAAACAAGAGATTTGAATTTACCCAAAAACAAATAGCTCAAAAGTATAAATTTTCCTTGAGTACGGTTTTTAATGCTTTAAAGGTTCCTCGCAATTCTGGTTGTATTGAAACAGGAGGCAGGGGATTTAAAGTTGTTGATGTGGAAAAATGGCTTTATTTGTGGGCTACTTTCCGCAACCTACAAAAGGATATTATTTATCAAACCCACATAGATAAGAATGTAAAGAACATAGAAGGCGAAATGCCTCCTCATATAATGTTCGGCGCTTTTACGGCTTATTTAAAAAAATACAAAGACGCTCCTGCTGATTATGATAAGGTCTATGTTTATTCTGAAAAAGAGAAATTGGCTGATATAAAATCCCGCTTTCCATTCAAAAAAGGGACAACTAATCTTATAGTCATATCATCTGACGAATGGCAAGAGAATTTTGGCAAAATAACGCCAGATTGCCAAACATTTGTTGATTTGTGGAATTTACCGGAATGGTATGCTAAAGATTTTTTAAATGCTTTAAAACAAAAGCTCTTCCATTCATA
This sequence comes from Patescibacteria group bacterium, assembly GCA_018900835.1. NCBI lineage: Bacteria > Patescibacteria group bacterium. The sequence continues at coordinate 113,721 of JAHIFQ010000015.1, read as the reverse complement.
AATGTAATGTAAAAAATATAAATTATGCCTGAGTTTTATCACGATTTAATAACCGAAAAGAGTTTCAAGATTCTTCAAGAATTGAAGGGCAAATTTAATTTTATTCTCATTGGCGGTTGGGCGATTTTTATTTATGCTAAAAATTTGAAATCAAAGGACATTGATATTATTATTGACTATGACCAATTAGCGGTGCTGAAACGAAAGTTTGAAATTTTTAAGAACGAACGGCTTAAAAAATACGAGATAAAGAATGAAGACATAGATATTGATATTTATCTTCCTCATTTTTCTGAAATAGCGATTCCCGTTGAAGACATAATATCAAATTATTCGCACAATGTTGAAGGATTTTCAGTGCCAATGCCGGAAGCGTTACTTGTGTTAAAACTTTATGCTTTTTCCTCGCGGCAAGGCAGCAATAAAGGCAAAAAGGACTTGATTGATATTTTTTCGCTTCTATCCATTGGCATAATTGATTGGAAGAGATATAAAAGCATTATTAAAAAATATAATTTACAGGAGTTAGGCCAAGAATTGATAAAAATAGTTTCTTTACAGAGAGCAGTGCCTGAACTCAATCTTTCTGACTATAAAATAGCCCAATTAAGAAAATCAATCTTAAAAAGTTTGGATTATAATAAATATGCCTGAATTGTCGGAAGCGACAACAATGGCCAATGATTTAAGAAAAAATCAGGGTTGCTATGTTTAATGATTGTTTTTCAACAATAAAGCGATGGACAATTGCGGAAACCCGAATAAGGGATGATTTTTTAATAAAGTTCTTGGGATTTGTCCCTTATTGGTTAAGGCCAAACCATATCACAGCTATTCGTTTTTCTTTTTCATGGCTTCTTTATTTCCCCAAAATAGTCGGAACAGGTCTAGTTCTTTTTCTAATAATAGCCGGGTTTTTGGGAGATTTAATAGATGGGTCATTAGCTAGAAAAAGAAATCAGATTACTAATTTTGGAAAAGTTTTTGACCCTGTTGCTGATAAAGTTTTAGCTGTGGGGGTTTTGTGGTATTTATTTTCCAAAAGCATTATCGCTCCCAATTTAATACTGCATATCGTTTTGCCGGAGATACTATTGGTTATTTACGGCCTCTGGATTTTGCTTGACCGAAGAGTGAAGCTTCCAGAGCCGAATATTTTGGGAAGAATCAAGTTTCTTTTTTATTTATCCGGTTTCACAGTATTAACCATTTCGCAATTAAGAGGAGCTGACGGGATTTCCCTTTATTTGGGCTTTTCATTGATTATCACAGGGATTTTTCTCTCTTGGTTAAGTCAAATCGTCTATGCCCAAGATGTTATTGGGGATTTTTTGGTTAGAATCAGGGAGAAAAAGAGCCAAAATTAGTTTAATATTGACACAATAGATATAATTCTATTAGTTATAAAAAAGTATAACTTTCAGAAATGACCTATTTTGAATTAAAGAAAAAATTACAAGATTATCCTATTTTTAGATTAGATGATATTTTTAAATGGTTCGCCAATGAAAATAGGAGAACCATAATTTTCCAATTGAGCGTCTGGACAAAAAGAGGGCATCTGGAAAGATTGAAAAGAGGGATTTATAAATTTAGCGATTATCAGATAAAAGATGTTTTAGTTTTGGCTGATTTTTTCTTTCCTTCTTATATCTCTTGCGAAACCGCTTTAAATTATTATGGGATTATTCCAGATATTCCTTTTGCCACCACTTCTATCTCTCTTAAGAAAACATTAACAATCAAAACGGAGAACTACGGTTTATTTATTTATCGTCATATCAAACCAGAACTTTTCTTTGGTCATAGAAAGGTAGACGCTGATTCCCCATACTCTTATAGGATAGCGGTCCCGGAGAAAGCGCTATTTGATTTTTTATATCTACGAAGCTTCGGAAAGGGTTTTGATCCGAAGAATTGTTTTAAGGAAATGCGTCTGGATATTGGCGAGGATTTCAAATGGAGCGATTTAAAGAAGTGGCAAAAATTAGTTTCTTCAAATAACAAAAAATTCCATTTATCTATGGAAAACTTATTTAAAGAATATAAAAAATGATTAGTGAATTTTTGTGGCAAACAATTTTAGAAGAAGGCAAAAGCTTAGAGGTTCCCGAGACAAAGAAAAGGGCTTTAATTAGAGAATATCTCCAATGTAAGACGATTTATCATCTCTATAACCAGCCAAAATCGGAAAAGCTCTCTTTTATTGGAGAAACTAGTTTAAGAATTTTAAGGAATATAGATAGATTTTCCGAGGATTTAGATTTTGATAATTTAGGTCTTTCTCACGAGAAAATAAGGTCGCTGTTCAAGGAAATATCCTCGGAGTTCAAAAAGGAGAATCTTGAAGCGGAATTCAATTTTAAGAAAACAAATAATTCTGGAATTGGGAGTTTTAAATTCCCCAAATTGCTTTTTGATTTAGGAATTACCACCGATAAGAATGAAAAATTAAATGTTAAAATTAATTACACTACACCAAAGACCAGACCAGAGACGGAAGTCGTTATTTTAAAAAGATTTGGCTTTCTTCGGCCTGTTATTACAAACACAAAAAGCTTTCTTTTATCTCAAAAGATTCGAGCCGCCCTCACTAGAAAAGATATTCAGCCAAGAGATTTTTACGATATTGCTTGGCTCCTGTCTTATAGGGTTAAACCTCATCCAAAACTTTTTTCTGAGATGAAAGTTAAAACAGAGAAAGAATTGTTTGAAAAATTAACTGATGTTTATAAAAGAAAAGTAAAATTAAACATCAAGGATTTTAAGAAAAAATTAAAACCCTTTCTTTTGGATGACAAAAATATTGATTATTTGGATATTTTTGATAAAACGATAGAATGAGCATTTTTTTATAAAGCAATGAAACCCGGACTCAAAAGAGGCCGGGTTTTTCTTGCGATTGTTTACTTAAATTAGAATTCAGAATGGTTGTGGATAACTTTCTTGACTGGTTTTGGAGATACAATACAATATATGATACGAATCAAAGGAGTACTTTTCATTATTATCAACAAACAAAAGCAAGAGGAGGTCATTTGATAAAATCACTCCCGGGATAATGTCTCTGGACGCAAGCTTCGGCTTTGCGTTTTTTGTTTATTTGATTGTTTAACCAATAGAACATAAAAGAAATATCCGTGGGCGCCTTGAGGTATCCTCCCTCACTTTCGAGGCGCCCACGGATATTTTTTATTAGATGTTGGCTACGACAGAACTATGTAGAAATTAATTTCTATTTTTGCTTTTTGGAAGGATTTGGGTTAGAATTACCGAAGAAATATGAGAGATGAGATGTAAAATATAAAATAAATATGAGGCAGGAAGATTTTGAAGAATTAGTGAGGCAGGGGATAGCGGAAATTCCAGAGAAATTCAGAGACAAAATGAAAAATGTGGATATTTTGGTTGAGGACTGGCCATCTCCAGAGCAGTTAAGGCAGGCGAGAGTGCCAACAGGCGGTTTGCTTTTCGGTTTGTATCAGGGTATTCCGCAAACCAAAAGAGGAGCATTTTACGCTAATGTCTTGCCTGATAAGATTACATTGTTTCAGGGTAGTATTGAAACAGTTGCCAAAACCCCAGAGGAAATAAAAGAAAAAGTTAAGCGAACTGTTTGGCACGAGATTGCCCACCATTTCGGGATGAGTGAAAAAGAAGTCAGAGATTTAGAAAAAAAGAAATTCAAATAATTTTATATTATGCAGACAATTAGCGGACAAGGGGATAGAGGATCAATAAAAAACAAAAAAGCCGATGTGTATCAGCTTCTTCGTAGTGCTTGCCTTCAGCTTAGGAAAACCTTAGCTGAACGGGGCTTACGCCCACAAGCACTATTTATACCTTATCATTAATCAGTTTTTTGTCAATAACAGTTATCCACATTTAAAAAATGTTTAAGAAAGAAGTCAGAGATTTAGAAAAAAAGAAATTCAGATAAAAGAAAACGCGCCAACCTGTAAAGGGTGACGCGGATGCAGCGGGTATGGGTGTTGGCCGGATACTCTCCGACTCGGTGTGGTGCCTCATTGGCTCCTTGTGTGTGCCAGCTTTATTTAAGAGGTGCCGTAACCCCTGCCAGATTCGGCTAAGCGAGTGCCTACCCCGCAAGCGCTGTTCTTCCGAGCGCCGCAACTCCCATATCGATTCCCGCTGTGATATTATTATCCTATATCATGAGATTTAATTTGTCAATAGTTCTATGTTCAAATTTGAAATACAGGAGAAATCAAAAAAGAGCAGGGCGCGGATTGGAGAGATTATTACGCCCCACGGCAAGATAAAAACACCAGCATTTATTCCAGTGGCAACTTTGGGCGTGATTAAAGGCGGTTTGAGTTCAGGGGAAACACAGCAAACAAAAGCCCAATGCCAAATTACTAATACATTCCATTTTTTAGACTTGGATAGGGCGAACGAGGTTGAGCAGATTGGCGGGCTCCACAAATTTTTTAATTTTGATAAACCGATTTTTACTGATTCCGGCGGTTTTCAGGTTTTTTCTTTAGGCAAAGGAAGCGAGTTTGGTTTGGGGAAAATCGGTTCTATTTTTCCTCAAGAAAAATCCGCCGAGATCGTTTCTCGGCAGAAAGAAAATTCTGCTTTACGCAAAAAAGGAAAAAATCTTTTGAAAATCAGCCAGAGAGGAGCAAGGTTTAAATCCCCAAGAGATGGAAGGGAAATTTTGCTTACGCCAGAACTTTCTTTTAAAATTCAAAAGCAATTGGGGGCTGATTTTATTTATCTTTTAGATGTTTGTGGCAGTCCAATGGATAGCCGTAAAGAAGCGGAAAAAGAAATGGAAATAAGCCATCAATGGTTTAAAAGGTTTTTAAAAACAGCTTCCAACTCAGGCGTGGGAGGCAATAAATCTAATCAACAGATTTTTGGTATTATTCAGGGCGGAGTTTTTAAGGACTTACGCGAACAATCAACCAAATTTGTAAATGATTTGCCTGTTTTCGGAATTGCTATTGGCGGAGCATTGGGCAAAAGCAAAAAAGATATGTACAAAACAATATCATGGGTCAATGAGGACATTGACTGGCAGAGACCTCATCATCTTTTGGGCATAGGGGACTTGGATGTTTTGGAAGAAATTGTCAAATTGGGAATTGATTTATTTGATTGCGCCTTACCAACCAGAATTGCAAGGCACGGTACAGCAATGACTTCAAAAGGATATTTGAATCTTGATGCTGGAAAGCTGAAGAATAAGTTTGAACCAATTGACAAGAACTGTGAATGTCCTGTTTGCCAAAAATATACAATCGCCCAAATTAATTTCCTTTTCAGGGCAAAAGAGATGTTGGCTGGAAAACTTTTAACAATACACAATCTTTTCTTTTTGGAAACCAAGCTTGAGGGGATAAGGGATAAAATAAAAAGCAAAAGAATTTAATTTGACAGATTATCAAAATTGTTTTAGGGTATAAACAGAACAAGGACCATTGGCCAAGGAGGTGAGTGATGACCAGAGAAGATATCCGAAAAAAAGTTGTGGGAATCGTTATGGCTCAACTGTATCTCACAGAGGAGCCAGGAGATTCAGACGACTTGAGAGAAAATCTCGGCGCTGATTCATTGGATGCGGTTGAAATCATCATGGAGATTGAAGATGAGCTCTCTATCTATCTCCCTGATGAGCAGGCTCAAGAATGTACCACGCTCAAGAAGATTGTTGATCTCGTGGAGACGATTCTCCTCGCAAAATCCTCATGAAGGCCTGCGCAAGAGGTTGCTATGGCGCTGTCAGACATCCGGTCTGCAGCGCTACTTTTTTTGATTGAAACATAAGGGAAATTGAGGTAATATTGAGCAATAATATGCCTCTTGAAAACAAAAAATCAAAATATCTTGAGCAATTGAACCCAGAGCAGAAAGACGCGGTTTTGCATAACAAAGGGCCTCTTTTAATTGTTGCAGGAGCAGGAACTGGCAAGACCACAGTAATCACTCGTTGCATAGCCAATTTAATAGAGAACAAATTAGCAGAATCACAGGAAATTTTAGCGCTGTCATTCACTGAAAAAGCAGCAGGCGAGATGGAGGAAAGAGTTGACCGGCTTTTGCCTTTTGGTTATTTAGACCTTTGGATTTCCACTTTCCATTCTTTTTGCGAAAGAGTTTTAAAAGAGCATGGATTAGACATTGGCTTGCCTACTAATTTCAAATTGCTTGACCAAACAGGGGGCTGGGTTTTAGTGAGGCAAAATTTAGATAAATTTAATCTTGATTATTACCGTCCTCTTGGGAATCCTTCAAAATTTATTCATTCTTTGATTAATCATTTTGCCAAGTGCAAAGACGAAGCTATTTTTCCAGAGGATTATCTCCAATACGCAGATGATATTAAGAGGAATTTTGATGATGGTATTTTCGGGAGTAGAGTAATGGATAAAAAAGAAAAAAAATCCCAAAAAGAAATAGAAATAGAACAGCAGAGAATAAGCGAACTGGCTAACGCTTATCATATTTACCAACGCTTGCTTTTGGAAAACAATGCTTTGGACTTCGGGGATTTGATAAATTATTGCTTGAAATTATTTAAGGAGAGGCCAACTATTTTGAAAAAATATAGAAGCCAATTTAAATATATTTTGATTGATGAGTTTCAAGATACTAATTGGGCGCAATATGAGTTGATTAAAATTTTGGCTAAGCCGAAAAATAATCTTACTGTTTGCGCAGACGATGACCAAAGTGTGTTTCGCTTCATGGGTGCGTCTTTCAATAATGTCCTGCAATTCAAAAAGGACTTTCCAGAGTCAAAAGAAATAATCCTTGTGGAGAATTATCGTTCAACCCAGAATATTCTTGATTTAGCGTATAATTTTATCCAGTTGAATAATCCAAATCGGCTTGAATACCAATTGAATCAAGATAAAGAAATTGCTGTTGAGGCAAAGGAAAAAGGTATTGAGCTTTCCTCGTTTAAAAAGATAGATAAAAAGTTAAGAGCCAAAGATGATTCAGCGGGACTGATTGAGCATCTTCATTTCGCAACCCTTGGAAGAGAAGCAGAGGGCGTTGCAAAGAAAATTACTGAAATTATGCGTAAAGACAAAGAGACAAGTTTTTCTGATTTTGTTGTGTTGGTAAGGGCGAATGATTCGGCAACTCCATTTTTCAAAGAATTAGAAAGACAAAGAATTCCATACGAATTTTTGGCTTCAAAAGGACTTTACTCCCAGCCAGTTATTTTAGACATTGTTTCCTATTTCAGATTACTTGATAATTATCATGAAAGTTCTGCCTTGAATCGGCTTTTGAGTTTGCCATTGTTTGAAGTGGGGATTGAAGAATTGGTTAAAATAAATCAATTCAGCAAGAAAAAAACCCAATCAACATACGAAACATTGCAGGATTTGCCTTTGGTGTCAGGGATTTCAAAAAACACAGTACAGAAAATTGGATTTCTAATGGATTTGATTAAAAAACATTCTAAATTGATAAGGGAGAAAAGCATAGGGGATGTTTTTCTCGCTTTTTTGAACGATTCAGGATATTTAAAGGAAATGGTAAAACAGGAGAGCGAGAGGGATATTAATTTGATAACCCAATTTTATAAAAAGATAAAATCATTTGAAGAAAGCAACCCAGAGCCAACCCTTGCCAATTTTATGATGGCAATGAATATGGAGCTTGAATCAGGGGAAGCCGGGTCGTTGGAAATGGATATAGAGAAGGGTCCTGATGCGGTGAAAATAATGACCATACATTCTGCCAAAGGACTTGAATTCAAATTCGTTTTTATAATCAATCTTGTGGATAGGAGATTTCCAACCAATGAAAGAAAGGAGGCGATAGAAATTCCATGTAAATTGGTGAAAGAGATTGTGCCGAGCGGAGATGTCCATTTACAGGAAGAAAGAAGATTGTTTTATGTAGCAATGACTCGGGCGAAAAAAGGGCTGTTCTTTACCTCGGCGGATGATTATGGAGGAGCGCGAAAGAAAAAATTATCTAGATTTTTAGAAGAGATAAATTTTAAAAAGCCAGAAGAGCAAACTGGAGAGAAAGTATCATTAGAATCAGGACAAGTAGAAACAAAAGAGAAGAGAAGAACAAAATATAATATCCCTCCGCATTTTTCCTATTCTCAATTCGCTGCTTTTGATAAATGTCCCCTACAGTACAAGTTTTCCCACATTTTAAAGATTCCGCGAATCGGCACAGCATTTTTCAGTTTTGGAAAAACAATACACAATACTTTACGCCAATTTTTAGGAGATTATCTTGAAAACAAAGAAGAAAATCAAGAAGGGCTTTTCAAAAACTCGGCTCAACCAAGCGCTAAGAAAGAGATTGATTTTTCCGAGCAATTTAAGAAGATGATTGTTTTTTATGAAAGAAATTGGATTGATGAGTGGTATGAGGATAAAAAACAGAAGCAGGAATATTTTAAATTAGGGAAAGATACTTTAAAAGATTTTTTGGAAAAATTTCTCAAAGAACAGCCAAAGATTTTATCTTTGAATAGTAAGCCATGTTTAGAATTGGATTTTTTCTTGAAAATTAAGGATAATAGCATAAAAGGCAAAATAGACAGAGTTGATGAATTACCTGATGGAGAACTTGAAATAATTGATTACAAAACAGGCAAAGGCAAAGATAAGCTCACGAAAGATGAGAAAGAACAATTGCTTATTTACCAACTGGCAGGAGAACAGATTTTTGGCAAAATGCCGGAATATTTAAGTTATTATTATCTTCAGAACAACGAAAAAATTACCTTTCAAAGCAATGAGCGAGAGAGAGAGAAATTCAAGCAAGAGGTCTTATGTAAAATTGAAAAGATTGAGAATAGCGATTTCAAGGCAGCTCCGGGTTGGCAATGCCAATCCTGCGACTTTAAAAACATTTGCGAGTTCCGCAAATCGGGCTAATTATTTATTATTAATCATTTATTAAATCAAAATTATGGTAGGCAATAAAATTATTGGAATTATTCTTTTGATATTAGGCCTCCTTATTATCTCTTGGGGTTTGTATTCATCGTATAATATTTTTAAAGGCAATCAGGCGCTTCCGCAGGTGTTCCGTTCTGATGAGATTGATTTTGGATTAGACAAGGATGGTTCATTAAGCACAACGAGCGCGCAGGATATTCAAAAGCAGGTGGAGCAGACAATAAGCGACCAATTGACAAAGATTTTTCCTCCGGGGATTTTGTTCAAATTAATGAACTTGATAAGTTGGTCTATCTTTGCCTGGATATTAATATTGGGTGGAGGCAAAATTGCAGGACTCGGAATAAAACTGATGTCCAGCGCGTAAGGTTTCTTGTTGAACAAGTGCTCGGGAAGCGAGTACTTACAGATAAATAATTATATTTTTTAATCATATTATTCACATATTATGAGAAACAGAGAACAATTTAATCCAGATAAAGAAGCTCCGATTTTTGGATAAAGATGTCAGTCAAGAGGTGACGAGGGAAGAGAAAATGAGCGCAGAGAGCATCTTGGCAGACATAAAAGAAAGAGGGTCTAAGTTTTTTGATTCAGAAGGCGTGAGAGATGGACTTAGGGACAGGGGCTTAATAGGATTATTGACTCCAGGGTTTTAATGGTATAAAGTAAGAATAAAGTCGTGTTGAAGATTTTTAATGAAGGCGTCGTTAAGAGACAGGCAGAACAGGAAAAAGGAGGAGAGCAGGAATAGTTTATAAGCTGTTAAATTTATGGAGAAAATTCCTGAAAAAAGAGAGGGCAAAGTTAGTGATATAGAAGAAATTAAAAGGCGTTTAGCCGAGGATTTTGAATCGGAACAAATAGAGACCGCTGAGAGGGAGATAGAAAAAGGAAAGAAAGAGAAGATTTCTCCGGAAGAAGAAAAGGCAATAATGGCAAAATTGGAAGAAGAAATAGAATTAATAGAGTCAACTCCGCAATTGCAGGATGAAGCCGAGGAGAAAGCGCAGGATATCAAGAAGCTTGATGCAGAGGGTAAGCTAAGGGGCCTTTTCGGCTTGGCGCAAACAAAGGGAATTCCTTTTGCAGTTGCAACTGCTCGGGCAATGGATGACGCTTATATGCTTGACATTTTTCATGATTTACTAATCAAGGATGGTTTTTATAAAAAAATTACCAAGTAAATGATATGGTTTTTCTAATAATATTTATTTTAGCCATAATCGCGTTAGGAGTCGGAATGTTTTTCTATAATAAGATAAAGAATAAAGGGCGACTTTTAGAGAGCTTTGATATGGCTCTTTTTTTAGTGACTATGCCAAAATACGAATTTAAGAAAGAGGAAATGATAGAGCAAGGAGAAGAAGTATTGATTGCCCAAATGGAGCAGATTTTCAGCACCTTTTTATCTTTGAAAACACCGAATTTTTGGAAAAGAACTGTTTACGGACCGCCAAGAATGGCTTTTGAAATAGCTTCTCAAATTGGAGGGTCAGATATATCTTTTTATGTCGCAGTCCCTACATTTTTAGAAACAGCGTTTGAGAAGTATGTTCAAGGAGTTTATTCAAGGGCTTTGGTGGAAAAAGTGCCCCAGGACTATACTATATTTGAACCTGCCGGCGCTACAGCTGGTTGTTATTTGAAATTATCTGGTCCTTCTTTTTTCCCGATTAGCACTTATAAGAATTTAGAGAAAGACGCATTAGCCACAATAACCAATACCCTAAGCAAGATTCGCCACGATGAAGGCGCGGCAGTGCAGGTGGTTATAAGACCGTTTACCAAAAAGAAATGGTCCAAGGTTGGCGATAAGATATTGGGTAATATCCGAGAAGGAAAACCTATCAAGTTGGCTATCGCAGAATCCTCCCGCTCTTGGTTGGTGGAATTTTTATTTGAATTGAACAGTATTATCACTGGCCAGAAAAAAAATAAACCAGAACAAGACAATAAAAAAGAACTGCCAGTAGATGAAAAAATTATTGAGGCCATCCAGAGCAAAGTTCAAAAACAGGTTTTTGATGTGAATATAAGGTTGATGGCTGCAGCCGAGACCCAGATAAGGGCTGAAGAAATTTTAGGCCATCTTCGAGGAGCATTCGGACAGTTCTCTCTTTATTCTATGAATGGCTTTGATGTTGTAATGGCCAAAAAGAAGCGGCTGAAGAAGCTCATTTATGATTTTAGTTTTAGAAACTTTAGTCCTATTCAAGGAAATATTCTCAATATTGAAGAGTTAGCTAGTATTTATCATTTTCCCACTCATTATATTGAAACCCCCTATATCAAAACAGCTAAGTCGGGGGTGGCTGCTCCGCCAAGCGAGCTCCCGGACAAGGGATTAAATCTGATTGGGCAAGTCACTTTCAGGGGCGAGGAAAAAGATATATATTTTTCAACCAGGGAAGACAGGCGTCGCCATTTCTATCTTGTCGGACAAACCGGAACCGGCAAAACCAGTTTATTACAGGAGATGATTCGCCAAGACATTCTTAATGGCGAAGGCCTTGGAATAATAGACCCTCATGGTGAGCTTATTGAAGCCACTTTAGCCAACATTCCTAAAGAAAGAGTAGATGATGTGGTGCTATTCGAGCCATCTGATATGGAAAGGCCTATTGGACTTAATATGCTTGAATACGATACTCCGGAACAGAAAGATTTTGCTGTTCAAGAAATGATTGCTATTTTTCACAAACTTTTTCCGCCAGAAATAATCGGTCCGATGTTTGAACACTATATGAGAAATGCGATGTTAGCCCTAATGGCTGATAAAGATAACCCAGGAACTTTGGTGGAGATTCCGAGGATGTTCACAGATGATGACTTTATGCAAAAGAAATTAATGAAGGTTGAAGACCCAATAGTAAAAAATTTCTGGTTGAAAGAATGGAAACAAACAACAGGAGCCACTCGTTCAGATATGCTGGGCTATGTTGTCTCTAAGGTCGGTCGCTTTATTGAGAACGAGATGATGAGAAACATAATAGGGCAATCTCACTCTGGCTTTGATTTGGGGGAAATCATGGATGGAAAGAAGATATTTTTAGCTAATTTATCCAAGGGACTAACAGGCGAAGTAAATAGTTCCTTACTTGGTTTAATATTGGTTTCCAAGATGCAGATGGCAGCAATGAAAAGGGCAAGGGTTAAACAAGAGGAGAGAGCTGATTTCTACCTTTATATTGATGAGTTCCAGAATTTTACCACTGACAGCATCACCACTATTCTTTCCGAAGCCCGGAAATATCGGCTAAACCTTATTTTAGCGCATCAATATATCCCTCAATTAGAAGATAAGATTAGAGACGCTGTGCTTGGTAATGTGGGGACGATAGGGGCATACAGGATTAGCGCTGATGATGCAGAACTTTTAGAAAAACAGTTTGAACCAGAGTTTTCACGATTTGACCTTGTTAATTTAGATAATTTCAATTTAGTAATTAAAATGTTAATTGACGGTAAGGTTTCTAATGCATTCAAGTTTATGACCTATAAGCCGAAAGATGGTAATTTAAAACAGGTGGAGTCCATAAAAAAGATCTCCAGTTTAAAATACGGGAAATTAAAAAGTTTAGTGGAAAGAGAGATTGCTAAAAGGTCAAACTTATAAGAAATATTAAATTAAATAATTATTTTAATAAATTACACGAGGATAATTAAATAATATTTATGCCAAGAAGTCTAGAAAAACCACAATATGAGGGTGTGAGCAGCAGAGACGACGGCAAGCCTGAACTTACAATGACCAAGGAAGAATTAGGAGAACACGAGCAAAAAGAAGCTGATAAGGAACTAAAAGGCATCAGAGAGAAGATTGATAAAATGACGGATAAACTCGGAATGCCGATTGACGAAGGAATCAAAGAAGCAGTAGTTATGTTTAACGCCTTTGATATAAAAACCACTCAATCTTGTGAGGGGCACTTGGAAGAAGGCGCAAGGCTTACCCCTGGGATTATGGTTCAGCCCGAAACCCCTGAAATCGAGGACTGGTATGACAATGAGGAGATTAGAGAAAGGGTCACAGCTCAAAGCATGGCAATGAAAGGACAGCTTATAGATTTATTGAACCTTTTTTATAGAGAAAGAAAAAGTGATTTTGAAGATATGCTCGGATTCAGAGGAGTTGGTTATGGCTTTGAGATCGAGAGCAACGGAGCAGAAGTTTTTAAGGGGCTTAATGAAGAAAAAGCGCAAGAAAAATTAATAGCTTATAGAAAAGAAATGCAGGACTTTACAGATTTCCTTAAAAGAATTTATCCTAAACATCTTTTCAAAAAACCATTAAGATAAGAGATAAAATTACGAGGCCTGGCCTCGTAATTTTGGTTGACAATGGGGATTTTGGGTGTATAATGAAGACAGATCATTGGGACTATATCTGGAAAAATCCAGAAGGAGGTGATCGTCATGGCATTATCTGATGTTTTATCTGTTGATAAAACGGAAGAAGGCATTCTCATCAAGATGGAGGTCTATAAAAACCCCTATCCTGTAACCGTCACCTTTTGGAAGCCGTGGGGGAGGAAGCTTAGGCCTGTCTCTGTCGCAAGTAGCGCAGATAGTGGCAAAAGGAACATGTCGTACAAAATCCCTACAAGCGCCTTCAGGCGAGCAGCAGCGATTGCATACTCGCGAGAAAGAGGCCAACTCCGCCTCATCTGACTGCCGACAATTTCTGAATCTTTGGAAACAGAATAGTCGGCGGTTTTTCTTTTTGAGAAACCATGATAAGATATTCTAATAATTAACACCATCGATTATGGATTATTTTTTAATTATCATTGCTGGGTTTGGAGGGGGAGTGGTGCGCGGATTAATGGGCTATATTAAGCACCAGTATTCATATAAAAATGTTGGCTTTAATCTGCCTTATTTTTTTTCAATGATGTTTTTATCAGGAATAGTGGGAACATTGTGCGCGATAGCAATCAATAATATCAGCAACGATATTTTGACCATTGGTTTTTCCGCTTCCATTGCTTTTGTGGTCGGCTACGCAGGCGGAGATTTTCTGGACAATGTTTATAAAATCATCATCAAGAAAAAAGATTAAATTTTTCTTTTTTATTTTTTGTTTTTAATTTTTAATTTTTGCTTCGCAGTTTTGCATTTTGCGTTTTGCACTTTGCGCTTGACTGAGCGAAGCGAAGGAACGTGTCCCTACAGGAATTCAAAGAAAAAAACGGATATGATATAGAGAGTTATTGGTTGCCAAGAGTAACGAGCATCACGAATGTGGTCTTTAAGCCCGGGCTTTTAAGGTACTATGCCCAACAGCCAAATTTTATGGCAGCGCAACAAACACTTGATAATGCAGCCAGTTGGGGGACAGCTACACATCAGGCAGTGGAAAAATTTTTAACTGGGGAGGAATATGAAGTTGACCCGATAATTATTCCGTCAATTCAAGCGTTTAAAAAATGGAAAAAAGAGTACAAGGCAAAAATTTTGGATGTCCAAAATGATGTAGAAAGAAAGGTTTATGATTTAGAAGACCGGTATGCAGGCACTCTTGATGCATTAGTTGAAATTAAAGGTGTTTTGGGTGTCTTAGATATTAAGACCGGTTCTGGCATTTGGGACGAATATTCCTTGCAACTTGCCGCATATATGGGCGCCTATAACAAATCCGTTCCTTCAAAAAGGATGGCAAAAACAAGATGGATTCTTCGATTAGACCAATTTGAGGAATGTAAGTTTTGTGGAGCAAAGAAAAGAGTAAAAGGAGGAAAAATTTTAATTAGAGGAGGCAAGACAAGTTGCTATCATAAATTTTCGCCAGCAAGAGGGGAGTTTGAGTTTAAGGAATTGAAGGATTTTAATCACGATATTGATGGGTTTATCGGCGCTAAACGGCTTTGGGAATGGTGCAACAAGAGCCATCTTAAACAAATAGAAAATTATCCAAAAACAAAAATTATCCAGTCATTATTATGAACAGAGAGGAAGCGCATAAATTATTAAAAGAGAATTTGTTTAACAACAATCTTCTCAAGCATTGTTTGGCAGTTGAAGCGATTATGCGAGGGCTTGCCAAGCGATTGGGCGGAGATTCTGAAAAATGGGGGATTGCTGGATTGTTGCATGATATTGATTATGAAAAGACAAAAGACGCTCCGCTAAAGCACTCTTTAATTGGCGCAGAAATGCTCAAGAACTTGGGCTTCGGCGAAGAAATCTGTGAGGCAGTTAAAACGCATAATGAAGCGCACTCTATCGCGCCAGAAGGGCTTATGGCAAAAGCATTGTTTGTCTGCGACCCGATAAGCGGATTAATTGTTGCCTCTACCTTGGTTCTTCCGTCAAAAAATATCAAAGAGCTTACCACGGAAAATGTGCTGAATAGATTTAAGGAAAAGGCGTTTGCCAGAGGAGCTAACCGAGAGATAATTGGAAAATGTGAACTGCTTCTCGGACTGTCGCTGGAAGAGTTTGTAAAGATTTCTTTAGATGCGATGAAGGAAAT
This sequence comes from Patescibacteria group bacterium, assembly GCA_018900835.1. Lineage (NCBI taxonomy): Bacteria > Patescibacteria group bacterium. The sequence goes on along the minus strand of JAHIFQ010000015.1, from coordinate 98,331 downwards.
AAGCAAAGAGATTGAATTATAATTTACAATTTTGAATTTTGAATTTTGAAACATTAAGTCATTAAATCATTGATTAAAAATTAAAAATTAGAAATTCATATTCTATGTTTATAGCTGACCTCCATATCCACTCAAAATACTCTCGCGCCACTTCTCCAAGCGCGGATTTAGAGCATATTGCTGAATCAGCTAAAATTAAGGGGATACGGGTTGTTGGCACAGGGGACTTTACTCATCCTGAATGGATTAAAGAAATTGAAGAAAAATTAGAACCAGCAGAGCAAGGTCTGTTTAAGTTAAAAAAATCTCAAGATGAGATTCGTTTTTTATTAAGTTCGGAAATAAGCTGTATTTATTCATATAAGGAAAAGGTGCGAAAAGTCCATAATATTATTTTTGCTCCTTCGCTGGAAGCAGTTGAGAAGATCAATAAGACGCTTTCAAAAATAGGAAATATTCATTCAGATGGAAGGCCTATTTTGGGATTAAATTCAAAAGAACTTTTAAAAATTGTATTGGAAGCGGATGAGAATTGCCTTTTTGTGCCAGCTCATTGTATGACTCCGTGGTTTGCTATTTTTGGCTCAAAATCAGGATTTGATTCAATAGAAGAATGTTTTGACGATTATTCTAAATACATTTTCGCCTTAGAAACAGGCCTGTCTGCTGACCCTTCAATGATATGGAGGATTCCTGATGGCAGGCGAGTGGCTTTGATTTCAAATTCTGACGCTCATTCGCCGGAAAAATTAGGCAGAGAGGCAAATGTTTTTGACACGGATTTGAGTTATGCCGGAATTATTGAAGCGATTAAATCCAAGGACCCTAAAAAATTTCTCTACACCATTGAGTTTTTCCCTGAAGAGGGAAAATACCATTATGACGGGCATAGGGCTTGCGAAATTTCTTTGTCCCCAATAGAATCAAAAAAATACAATAATGTTTGCCCTGTCTGCGGAAAGCCACTTACTCTTGGGGTTGTGAACCGGATAAGCAAACTATCTGACAAAGAAGAAGGATTCATTCCTAAAGGAGCTGTCCCATTCAAGAGCTTGATTCCACTGAAAGAGGTTATTGCTGAAGCCCTTGGTTGCGGAGTAAGCGCGAAGAAAGTTGTTATTGAATATGACAAACTGATAAACGAGTTTAAAAATGAATTTAATATCCTGCTTAATGTTGAGCAAAGCGATTTGGAAAACATTGCTTCAATTCATATCGCCGAAGGAATAATAAGGGCAAGACAAGGAAGGGTGAATATTGAACCGGGTTATGATGGCGTGTTCGGAAAAGTCAGAATTTTCTCTGAACTGGAAAAAAAGAATCTCATCAAGCAAAAAGTCCTTATTTAATATCTTTTGGAAACCAGGTTTCCAAAATGGGTTTCTCGAATTGGCCTACAACATTGACTGAATTGATTTTTAGGGTTAAATTGAAGATAGAAATTTCAAATCCCAAAATCCAAATAAATGTCCAAATAAATGTCCAAATCCAAAATCCAAAACGAAAAATCCAAAATTAGAGCAAAGGCCAAGGTTGTGGGTGTCGTGCCTAAGAAGCTGAAACAGGAAACATTTTTCCATCCAAGGATAGGTATAATTGGAATTGGCGGGGGAGGCGGTTCCATTGTTGGAGAAATCGCCAAAACAATATACAGAAAAAAATTGCCTCACTTAAACAAGATTAAGTTCATTGTTGCTAATGTTGATTATCAAGCAATCAAAATGGTTCCTAAACAAGCAGGAGCTTTTTATTTCGGCAAGGAGATAACAAGAGGGCTTGGCTGTGGAATGAATATTGAACTTGGAGAAAAATCCGCTTTACAAGATAAGAAATCAATAGAGAAACTTTTAAAAAATTGTGATTTTTGTATATTCATTTCCTGCTTAGGTGGAGGAACTGGCTCTGGGGCAACGCCAGTGTTTGCGGAAATTGCTAAGAGTTTGAGTATTTTATCACTCGGGATATTTACCATGCCTTTCGCATTTGAAGGCAATGAAAGGGGAAGAATAGCTAGGGCTTCTCTTGAGAAAATAAAGCAGAACATAAATGCTTTTACCATAATTCCAAACCAAAGGATTTTTAAAATTATTGACGAAAAAACACCGATTCATAAGTCATTGTCAGTGATGAATAATGCATTAGTCGAGATTTTAGAGGGCTTTATTGAAACATTGTATCTCCCTGGTCTGATTAATCTTGATTTTTCCGATTTTAGGGCTGTATTAGAAAAAGAAGGCCAATTAACTTATCTCAATTCGCAAGAGTTCAGCGGCGCAAGCAGAGCAGAAAAGGTGGCAGAAGCGGTTTTAAATAATCCTTTGATGAATTATGATATTTCAGGGGTTGAAAGAATGCTATTCAACATCGTGGGCTCCAAAGATATGAAGATGAGCGAAGTTGAGGAAATCTGCAAAAAAATTGAGGCCTATAACCCGCAGGCAAAAATCATTTTTGGAGTAATGCAGGACGCTCAACATCAAGGAAAATTAAAAATTACTTTAATGGCTGTTGGTTGCGGCGCAAAGGAAAAGCCCAAGCCAAAAAAGAAAATAATAAGAAAACAGAAAGATGAAATCAAAGCAGGGGCGATTAATGAGTCGGAGCAGAAAAAGGAAGAAGAAAAAATGCCCTCTGAAGCAAGTATCGCTAAACCTAAGGAAAAATTAGAGGAAGTAAAAATACCACAGGCACCAGACAACAAAGAAGAGAAGCCAAAAATAATAAAAAAGAAGAACAAGGTTAAAAAGCTTCAGATTGTCAAAAAGACAAATATTCGCAGGAATGCTTTGGATTTGCAGAAGCAGGCGGTTGATGATGAAAAAAAGATGCTTGAAGAAGAAAATAAGTGGGAAATTCCAGCATTCCTCCGCAAGGTCAATAATCGATAACATAATAAAGGACTGACCTCTGTAATTTATAAATAATTATCTTTTATGAACATATGAACAGCGAAATTAAAAAAGCGATTCTGCCGATTGCAGGATTAGGCACACGGTTTTTACCGTTATCAACAATAATGCCAAAAGAAATTTGGCCAGTTGTTGATATGCCAGCAATACAGTTTATTGTTGAAGAGGCAAAAGCGTCAGGAATTGAAGAAATAATTTTCGTAACCAACAAAGACAAAAAAATTATTCTTGATTATTTTAAGAATTCTCCAATATCATTAAAAAAGATTCTTCACAGCAGAAAAAAAACAGAAGCAATTGACGCTTTGGAGGGATTAGAAGAACTGATTAAAGGCATAACATTTTCTTCAGTAATACAAGAGAGGCCGTTGGGCGATGGGCATGCTATATTACAGGCGCTTCCGAAAATAAGAAAAGAGCCAGTCGGAGTGCTTTTTGGCGACGACATAGTTGATTCAGATGTTCCTTGCTTACAGCAGCTTATAAATGTTTACGCAACCTGCCAAAGACCAGTTTTAGCGCTTTGCCGTCTGCCGAAAGAATTACTTCCTTCATACGGAGTAGTCCAAGTGGAAAAAATCGCTAACCGGGTTTATAAGGTAAAGAAAATTGTTGAAAAACCCAAACCAGGCGAAGAACCGTCTGACTTGGCTATTGTTGGGAAATATATATTAACTCCAGAGGTCTTTGATTTTCTAAAAATAGCCAAACCCAATGAAAAACAGGAGATTATTTTGGCTGATACTTTTGACAAAATGCTTCAAGCAGGCAAAAGCATATATGGCTATGAATTTGAGGGAAAATGGCTTGAGTGCGGGAACAAAATGGCTTGGCTGAAAACCGACCTTTATTTGACCTTAAAAGACCCGCGCTACGGAGCGGAACTTAAAAAATTCGCAAAAGAAAATAATTTAATTTAAATATGGAAAATCAGGTTTTATATGATTTAATAATTATCGGTGGAGGTCCGGCAGGCGTCACTGCCGGTATTTACGCTCTAAGGAAGAAATTAAGAACATTGATTATTTCCAAGGATTTTCAAGGACAAATGAAGTGGGCAGTGTCTGTGGAAAATTATCCGGGTATGCCTGATATTAATGGAATGGATTTGGCTAAGAAATTTGAAGACCATATTAAAAAATATGGAGCGAAAATCATTGACGACGAAGTTATCAAGATTGATAAGGAAAATCAAATTTTTGAACTTATTACCAAAAAAGGCGACCGATTTATTTCTCTTTCTGTGATTATTGCCACAGGAGCAGACCCAAGACCGCTTGAAGTTCCGGGAGAAAAAGAGTTTATCAGTAAGGGCGTAACTTATTGCACAACCTGTGACGCTCCGTTTTTCAAAGACAAGCCAGTGGCTGTTATTGGCGGAGGCAACTCTGGGGTTAAGGCAGCGATAGAGTTGACCAATTACGCTTCCAAGGTTTATTTGCTTGAATTTCAAGACAAATTGGCTGCGGATGAATTGGAACAGGAAAGAGCGCGGAATAATGAGAAAATTGAAATTCTTACTTCATCTGCGCTTAAAAGCATTGAAGGAGGGAATAAGGTTGAAAAGATAACTTATCAGGATGTGAAAAGCAAACAAAAGAAAAATCTTAATGTGGAAGGGGTTTTTGTGTCAGTCGGCACTCAGCCAGCCACTTCGTTTATTAAAGAAATGGTTGATTTCAATGAGAAAGACGAGATTGTTATTGACCCCAAGACCTGCCAGACAAAAACACCAGGACTGTTCTCCGCCGGGGATGTCACGGATGTGAAATACAATCAAATTGTTATTGCTGCAGGAGAAGGCGCCAAGGCAGCGCTTTCTGTTTATGATTATCTCCGCGACTTGAATAAATAATTAATAAATAATCATTTATCAATAATCAATAATAATATGATTAAACCTATCGGCATTTTAATCATTTGTCTTTTTGTCGTAATCATCGGCGGAATTTTGGTCTGGCAGTTCTGGTCAGGGCCAGGAGAAGAAATACCGTCCCCAACACCACCAGTGTCCGCAACTACACCAACATCAACTCCGCCCATTGACGAAACCACGGATTGGGAGACATACAGAAACGAGGAATATGGATATGAGATAAGGTATCCGAACTTTTATTATATCAGCGAAAAATCTGACTATGTTCTTTTTAGAAACGAAGAATACAAAGAGAATCCATCTGGAGGATGCGAGTTTATTATTTATATTAAGTCAAACCCATTAAATAAGAGTTTAGAAGAGTGGTTCGCAGATAATTCTACTGAGGCTGAATTTGGGACCGATGTGCATCAAGAAAGCGGTAAATCTTATTTCAATTCTAAAGAAGCGCAACTCGAAAAAACAATCGTTAGTGACCAAGAAGCTTTAAAATTTTACCAAATAGGAGGATATCCCAACGATAATATAATCGTGTTATTCAAAAAAGACATTAATATAATTGAAATTAGTTATTATCCAAACTGTAGTCCGGAGCTTAATACATTTGAACAAATCCTTTCCACATTTAAGTTTATTAATGAAAATGGTGAAGATTAAATCAATTACAGCGCAGATAATATTGGATTCGCGAAAGAATCCGACAATAGAGGTTATAGCAGAAACCTCTGATTTTTCTGTTAAAGCAGGGGTTCCTTCTGGCGCTTCCACTGGTAAGCTGGAAGCAAAAGTCATAGATGTTCCAAAAGCGATTAAAAATGTAAATGAAATCATTGCCCCGCAATTAATTGGCAAGGACCCAACAAATCAAAAAGAAATAGATAATTTAATGCTTGAGATTGATGGAACAGCTGATAAATCGGTGCTTGGTGGCAACGCAATTGTCGGGGTCTCAATGGCAATTTCCAAGCTCGGCGCTCAAACTAAAAACATCCCTCTCTACAAACACATCTCCCAATGTTTAGAGGTTGAACCTCTAAACATTGAAAATTTTAAGATGCCTTTAGCTTGTTTTAATATCATCAATGGGGGAGCTCACGCTAATAATGATTTAGATATTCAAGAGTTTATGATTGTTCCCCAAATGAATAGTTTTTCAGAAAATTTTCAGTCAGCAAAAGATATTTATCAATCACTAAAAGGAATTTTAAGCAGGAAGTTTGATAAACTTCCGATAGGGGATGAAGGAGGATTTGCTCCGATGATTCCCTCTACTATTGAAGCATTGGATTTTTTGCAAGAAGCGGTGGTTAAAGCTGGGTTTAATAAAAAAGAAGTTGGATTTCTTCTTGATTGTGCTGCCACTCATTTCCAAGATGGAGAAAATTATCAGCTTGAAGGCCTGCCTTTCAGCAGAAGCGCATTGCTTGAATTTTATAATAATTTGATTGTAAAATATCCTATTATTGGTTTTGAAGATCCTTTTGCAGAAGATGATTGGCAGGGATTTCAAGGGATTTATAATAAGATGGGGAGTAAGATGACAATTATCGGGGATGATTTATTGGTCACAAATCCATTGAGAATACAAGAAGCGATTGAAAAAACAGCTTGCAACGGAGTAATTATTAAAGTAAATCAAATAGGAACAGTTAGCGAAGCAATAGAGGCAATAAAATTGGCAAAAGCGCATCAATGGAAAATAATGGTTTCTCATCGTTCAGGAGAAACAATGGATGATTTCATTGCTGACTTTGCAATCGGGGTTGGCGCTGATTTCATTAAATCAGGCGCGCCAGTTATGCCTGAACGACTGGCAAAGTATAATAGATTATTATTAATTGAAGAAAAAGAAAATGAAAAGTAAAAACATTTTGTATCTTGTCTTTGTTTTCGGAATTATTGTTACAGCTTTCTTAATTTGGCAGTTTTGGCCAGAGGGAGAAACTCTATCACCAAATCCAACACCAGCGCCAATAGTAGAAGATATTACAAATTGGCAGACATATACCAATGAAGAGTATGGGTATGAAATAAAGTATCCTGAAATCTGGGCAAATGATAAATGCGCCAAGACCATAGTGTTCGGACCCAAGGAAAAAGTTGAAGCCCTGAAGGCCAATGATTGTAGTATTACTATGGCAAAGGATTTGATGTTTGCTATTAATTTCCGGACAATTCAGCAATATGAGGAAATTATTGTTCCTTTTCGCAAGACAGATGAGGACAAAAATGTTGTTTTAGACAAAATTATGGTCGGCGATTTAGAGGTAGAAGTTCCGCAGTATAAAACAGAATATCTCCGCGATGCGTCTATGGGATTCAAGGCAGGGGATATCATTACAGATGTCATTGTGCCCGTGGAAAACGGCTATTTAGAAATTACGCTTTTAGACAATCAGTATATAGACATATATAATCTGATGATTGACAGTTCTCAATTTCTTTATTCCGTTGACGATGTAATAATAGAATAATAGAATGATTTACTCTTAAATTTATCGATGAAAATGTATAAATTGGTTTTATTAAGGCATGGGGAAAGTGTTTGGAATAAGGAAAATCGCTTTACCGGATGGACTGATGTTGGTCTAACAGAAAAAGGCGAGCAAGAAGCGATTGAGGCAGGAAAAATCCTTAAGCAAGAAGAATATTTTTTTGATATGGCATTCACATCAGTTTTGAAAAAGGCAACTAAAACATTGGAGATTGTTTTGGCAGAGATGGGTTTGGAAAATATGCCTGTGGAAAAGTCCTGGCGTTTAAATGAAAGGCATTACGGCGCATTGCAGGGCTTAAACAAGGCGGATACAGCTGAAAAATATGGAGAAAAACAAGTTCTGTTATGGAGAAGAAGCTATGACCAAAGACCGCCAGCCATCACAGAAGAGGATGAAAGATATCCAGGCAAAGACCCTTTGTACCAAGACCTTAAAGAAGAAGAAATCCCTTTAGCTGAATCGCTTAAAGATACAGAGAAAAGATTGCTCCCGTATTGGGAAGAGAAAATAATTCCAGCGATTAAATCAGGAAAAAAGGTTTTAATCTGCGCGCATGGGAACAGCTTGAGAGCATTGATAAGACATCTTGATAATATCTCTCCCGAAGAAATCCCGAAATTAAATATCCCCACTGGCATCCCGCTTGTTTATGAATTGGATGAAAATCTAAAACCGATTCAGCATTACTATCTCGGCGATTCGCAAAAGATTAAGCAAGCCACCAAAGAGGTGATTAATCAAGGAAAGGTTTTCAAAAATTAGGTATTGTGTTAAAATTATCAATTACAATTAACCGACAATTAATTAATAATCATTAACTGTTAATACTATGGACAAAGAAAAGGGGTCATCAACTATCTTTTTGGGAGGAATTTCGGCAATCTTGTTAGCGATTTTGCTGTATCAGAATTTCGTTCCTGGCGCCCTAACTTTCAATAATAGCACAGGAGTAAGCGGAGAATTGACTAAGGATGATGCGGCGCAGAAAGCAATTACCTACATTGAAGAAAATTTAGCTTCTCCGGGCACGGAATTTACTTTGACTGGGAGCGATGAAAAGAACGGCGTTTATGAAATAAGATTTGATGTTATGGGACAGAACGAAAAGGTCTATGTCACAAAAGACGGAAAAATTTTATTTCTCAATTCTTTTGATATGAATCCTCCTGAAGAAAAGGAGCTCACCCAAACAGACAAGCCGGAAGTTGGTTTGTTTGTGATGTCATTTTGCCCTTATGGCAATCAGGCAGAAGCTCTGATGAGTCCTGTTGCCAAGCTTTTGGGGGACAAGGTGGACATACAGCTTCATTATATCCTTTATAGTAAAGATCAAGGTTATAATTTTCCCGACTATTGCTATGATAAAGAAGAACAGTATTGTTCAATGCATGGAATTCAGGAGTTAAATCAGGGAATAAGAGAATTATGCGTCCAGAAATATCAGCCAGATAAATTGTGGAATTTTATTGAAGCGATTAATGACCAAGCGACTTATCAGGATGTTGATAGCAAATGGGAATCAATCGCCAGAGGAGCAGGGGTTGATGTGGATAGGATTAAGCGATGCGAGCTGAATGAAGCAACAGATATATTGGCGCACGAGAGCGAGCTTACAAGCCAGCAATATTCTGTGCAAAATCCAGCTAGTCATAAAGGTTTGGAGACAGATAAGATAGCGGGTTCTCCAACCATAGTCATCAATGGAATAATTTATGATGGCGCCAGAGGCGCAGAGGACTACAAAAATGCTATTTGTTCTGCCTTTAATAATGCTCCTGATGAATGCAGTCAAATAATAGATGAAACCGGGAATGCGGTTGACCCAGGAAGCTGTGAATAAAAATGATAAATAATTATTAATTATTTGTTATGGCTATTGTGAAGATATATTCAACTCCAAGTTGTCCTTATTGCGAGATATTGAAACAATTCCTATATGAGAAGGGTGTAAAGTTTGAAGTTATTGATGTGAGCGACAATGAGGAGGCGCAAAACTATATCTTTGAAAAAACAGGCAAAATGGCAGTGCCTGTAACAGAAATTGATGATGAGATTGTGATTGGTTTTGATAAGCAAAAAATAATGGAGTTACTCCGCCTTAAAGATTAATCAACGAGACCCGGCCTCGTTGATGAGGCCGGGTCTCGTAAAAACGCCCATGGTAAAAATAGCTATAAACGGCTTTGGAAGAATTGGCCGACTTACTTTGCGCCATATTCTGCAAAGCGATTTAAACATTGAGGTCGTTGCTATAAATGACTTGGCAGACCGAGAAACTTTGCTTCATCTTTTTAAGTATGATTCTTCTTACGGAATCTATGACAAAAAAGTGGAAGCCAAGTTTTTTTCTGAACCAGACCCAGAAAAACTTCCTTGGAAGGATTTGGGCGTTGATATTGTTTTGGAATGCACGGGCGCTTTTAAGACAAGAGAACTCGCCTCAAAACACATAAAAGCAGGCGCTAAAAAAGTAATTATTTCCGCTCCTGCCAAAACAGATGATATCAAGGGTTATGTTATGGGAGTGAACGACGATGCTTTAGGAGATGAAGATATTGTTGATATGGGTTCCTGTACTACTAATTGTTTGGCTCCAGTTGTTAAGGTTCTGGATGACAATTTTGGTATTCAAAAGGGCTTTATGACAACTGTCCACAGTTATACCAATGACCAAAGAATACTTGATTTAGTTCATAATGATTTAAGAAGAGCAAGGACTGCGGGAATGAATATGATTCCTACTACAACAGGAGCAACAAATGCAATTTGCAAAATTATGCCAAATATGAAAGGCAAGTTGGATGGTATGGCAATAAGAGTGCCAACTACAACAGTTTCTCTGATTGATTTTGTTTGCCTTGTGGATAAAAAGACAACAGCAAAGGATGTCAATTCTGTTTTCAAATCAGCTGCTAAAAAAGAGTTAAAGAATATTTTAGCGGTTGAAGATGAGCCGTTGGTTTCAATGGATTTCAAAGGAAACCCTTATTCTGCAATTATTGATTCTTTATCTACAAAAGTTAATGAGAATTTGGTAAAAGTGATTGCTTGGTATGATAATGAATATGCCTACGCAGCTCGATTAGCCGAATTTGCGGAGCTTGTGGGAAAAAAATTATGAGAATAATCAAATGTGACATATGTAAAAAGCAAATTAAAGGAACACCGGTGACCGCTGGAGTCGGGTTTTTTCGTATAGTTGAACTTTGTGAAAAATGCGGAGCTCCCATTTTAAAATTTTTAGAAAAACATAAATTCATAGAATCCGAAAACAAAAAAAGAAAAAAAGAAAAGATTTCCTAAATTATATTTATATTACACAAAAACAAAACCGCTAATTTTGCGGTTTTGTTTTCATTTTTGGAAATATGAGATACAATTAAAGAAATTAATATACTCTTGAATTAAAATATGCTTCTGGGACTTGAAGAAACAAAAAAACTGCTTGCGAAATACAAAATTCCGCAAGTTAAGGCCAAGATTGTTAAAACCGTTAAGGAGGCAATTTTGTTTTCAAAACAGAATGAATTTCCAGTGGTTTTAAAAATTTTTTCTCCGAAAATAATCCATAAGACAGATATTTGGGGAGTGATTATAGATATTAAAAATGAAAAGGATTTATTAACTTCGTGGGTAAAAATTGAGAAAATCGCTAAAGCCAAAAAAACCGAAATTATTATTCAGAAAATGATTTTTGGAGAGCAAATTATCATTGGCGCCAAAAGAGATTCTGTTTTCGGGCCAGTAGTGGCTTTCGGTCTTGGCGGAATATTTGTAGAAATATTGAAAGATATTTCGTTCCGACTCGCGCCCATTAACAAGAAAGAGGCGAAAGAAATGATAAGCGAAATTCAAGGAAATAAAATTCTTAAGGGATATAGGAATAGAGAGTTGGTTAATCTCCTAAAATTAGAGGAGATTTTATTATCACTTTCTTTGATGATTTCAAGAGAACAAAGAATCAAGGAAATTGACCTGAATCCTGTAATAGCGAACAAGAAAGGGGCAATGGTTATTGATGCAAAAATTATCTTATGAAATTAAATTATCTTTTCAATCCAAAAACAATCGCTGTTATCGGTGCAACCGACAAAATTGGCTCGGTGGGCAGGGGATTGGTGAAAAATCTATTATCAGGAAAAGAGACATCCGCCAAAGCCGGGGCGAGGAGAAAAATCTTTTTAGTAAACCCCAACAGGAAAAAAGTTTTTGGCATTAAAACATTGCCTTCTGTTTTGGAAATAAAAGGAGAGATTGACTTGGCAGTAATCGCTGTGCCAGCCCAAGTCGTGTTGAAAGTAACAGAACAATGCATTCAAAAAAAGGTAAAATCAGTCATTATTATCTCTTCTGGATTTGCTGAAACAGGCACAAAAGGTGCTGTTTTACAGGATAAGGTAAAACAGGCCTTAACCCGCGCCAACACAGCGTTTGTGGGCCCTAATTGCTTGGGCATTTTAAGGCCTTGTACAGGGCTCAATGCCTCCTTTGCGCCGCTAACCCCGAGCAAAGGCAACATCGCCCTTATATCCCAATCAGGGGCTCTTATAGACGCTATTATTGATGCCTCAAATGGCAAGTCCTGGGGTTTTTCTGCCATAATATCTTATGGAAATGAAGCTGGCCTGAATTTGGTGGACTTTTTGAATTGGGCGAAAAACGACTCAAAAACAAAGGTAATCGCCCTGTATTTAGAGGGACTGAAAAACGGCAGACAATTTTTTGAAGCAGCAAAAGAAACAGCCATAAAGAAACCAGTTTTAATCTTGAAAGGAGGAAAAAATCCTAATTCAAAAAAAGCGGTTTCTTCACATACTGGCGCTTTGGCAGGAGAGAGCCAAATATATTCTGTTGCTTTTAAACAAGCTGGACTTATAGAGGTCTCCTCTATAGAAGAACTTTTAGATATTGCCAAGGTATTATCATGGCATGCAAAATGCAAAAATGGAATTGCTATCATAACTAATGGCGGAGGGGCTGGAATCCTTGCTGCTGATTATTGCTATCAATTTGGAATAAATTTGCCTAAACCAAATCAGGCAACATTAAAAAAAATAGAGAATTCAAAACTAATGCACCCCGGATATTCTAAAAGCAATCCAATGGATATAGTCGGGGATGCGCTTTCTAACAGATACGAAATTGCTATAAGCGCGATCATGGCTCAAAAAGATATTAATGGTTTAATTGTAATTCAAACTCCGCAAACAATGACTGAACCAATTAAAAATGCTAAAATTATAATAGAGGCGCAAAAGAAATGGCCCCAAAAACCGATTGTTGCTGCTTTTATAGGAGGTGAATTAACCGAGCCAGCAGTGAAAATTTTGGAAAAGAATCATATCCCGAATTATCCTGACCCGCGAAGGGCAGTGATTGCGATAAAATCATTAATCAGTAATTAATAATTATCTATGCTTAAAAAATATATTGTTTGGTTTAAAAATGTTGGAATCAAGGATGTTCCTTTAGTCGGAGGAAAAAATGCTTCTCTTGGAGAAATGTTTAGACATTTGGTTCCTGAAGGAATAAATATTCCGAATGGGTTTGCGCTCACCTCTCATGCCTATTTTCTCTTTTTAAAAGAGACCGGCGTTTATGACCAATTAAAAAAAGTTTTCAAAAACTTTAAACCCAATAATATCAAGAGCTTGCAGGAAACTGGCAAGAAATCTCGGGAATTGATTTTAGGAGCGGAACTCCCCAAAAAATTGGAAAGGAAGATTATTAAGTATTACAGAAAACTCTGCCAAATATACAAAGAGAAAGATGTTGTTGTTGCTGTGCGAAGCTCTGCAACTGCAGAGGACTTGCCAACAGCCAGTTTTGCTGGTCAGCAGGAAACATATTTAAATATTAAAGGAGAACAAGAGGTTTTAAGAGCAGTCAAAAAATGTATTTCATCGCTTTTCACAGACAGAGCAATTGCTTACAGGCAGGAGAAGGGTTTTGACCATTTGCAGATTGCCTTATCCGTTGGTGTGCAGAAAATGGTCAATTCCGGAATCGGCTCTTCAGGTGTAATGTTCACATTGGACACGGAAACAGGATTTCCTAATGTGGTATTAATTAATTCTATCTGGGGAGTGGGAGAAATGATTGTAAAAGGACAAATAACTCCTGACGAATTTTTCGTTTTCAAGCCAACTCTCAAAGAAGGATACAAATCCATAATTGTCAAAAATCTTGGCAGGAAAACGAAGAAACTAATTTATAGTGTTAATGGCGGACTAAAAGAAATTCCTGTAAAAAAGGAAGAGCAATTAAAATTTTCTTTATCTGATAATGATATTGTTACTTTGGCGAAATGGGCATGCACGATTGAAGATTATTATTCCGGGTTAAATAAAAAATGGATGCCACAGGATTTGGAATGGGCGAAAGATGGAAAAACAGGAAAACTTTTTATTGTCCAATCAAGGCCAGAAACAGTTCATCGCTCGGAAACGAAAACAACATACACAGAATATTCAATTCATGCCAAAGTAGAGCCAATACTCAAGGGTATTGCTATTGGAGATAAAATCGGCGAAGGAAAAGTGCGGATTGTTTCTGATGTAAAGAAGATGAGCGAATTTAAGAAAGGAGAAATTCTGGTTACTAAGATGACAGACCCTGATTGGGTTCCAGTTATGCAAATGGCATCAGCAATTGTAACAGACGAGGGCTCTAAGACCGCACACGCAGCGATAGTAAGCAGAGAATTAGGAATACCTTGTATTGTGGGAACAGAAAAAGCTACTAAGATTTTAAAGAACGGACAATACATAACAATTGACTGCACCCAAGGATTAAATGGCAGGATTTATGCTGGCAAGATTCCTTATGAAGTCAAAGTATACAATCTTAAAAAAGTGCCTAAAACGAAAATAAAAATTAGCGTCAACATCGGAGCGCCAGAATTAGCTTTCAAGACATCTTTTTTGCCAGTAAATGGAGTTGGTTTGGCGCGAGAAGAATTTATTATCGCACAGAAAATAAAATGTCACCCAATGGCGCTATATAATTTCAATAAAATAAGGGATGGAAAATTAAAAAAGCAAATTGAAGAATTAACCGTAGAGCATAAGGACAAAAAGGAATATTTTGTAAAGGAGTTGGCAGAAGGCATTGCTCAAATTGCAGCTGCTTTTTATCCGCAAGAAGCGATAGTTAGATTTTCTGATTTTAAAACAAACGAGTATGCTCAATTGATAGGTGGTAAAGAGTACGAGCCAATAGAAGAAAATCCAATGATTGGCTGGAGAGGCGCTTCGCGGTATTATGACGAAAAATATGCGCCTGCATTTGGAATGGAATGCGAAGCAATCAAAAGAGTAAGAGATATATTCGGATTAAAAAATGTTTCAGTGATGGTTCCTTTTTGCCGAACTCCAGAAGAAGGAGCAAGGGTAATTGAGTTGATGAAGAAATTCGGTCTTAAGCAAGAAAAGGACGGATTGAAAATATATGTGATGTGTGAAATTCCGTCTAATGTAATTTTAGCTGATAAGTTTTTGGATATTTTTGACGGAATGAGCATTGGGTCCAATGATTTGACCCAGCTTACAATGGGAATAGATAGGGACAATGCCCAAATTGCGCATATTGCTGACGAGAGAAACGAGGCAGTGAAGGAGTCATTGAAAATAGTGATAAAAAAATGTTTGGCAAGGAAAAAATATGTGGGCATTTGCGGAGAAGCGCCGTCTACATTTCCTGATTTCGCGGAATTTTTGGCAAAAGAGGGGATTGAATCAATGTCTTTAAGCCCTGACGCTGTGGTCAAAACACTGATAAGCTTAAAAGATAAAAAACAATCTGCCGAGATCGTTTCTCGGCAAGATTGAATCAATAATAGATGAATGCCATCAAAAAGACCTGAAATAGTAAATGGAGAAATATATCATATCGTCACCCGAACAATAGAGGGGATAGACCTTTTTCGTGGCGATAAAGATTATTTTCGAATGATAAACAACCTTTTTGAATTTAACGACGAAAATCCAGTATCCAGAGATTATAGAAGAAACTTATCTCCGCTATCTCTGCCGAGAAACGATCTCGGCGAGAATAGAAAGAAAAGGAAACTTTTGGTAGAAATTTTGGCATTTTGCCTAATGCCAAATCATATTCATTTGTTAATAAAACAAACTTGCGATAACGGAATCAGCAAATTAATGCATAAGATTGGAGCAGGTTATAGTGGTTACTATAATAAAAAATATGAGAGGAATGGACATCTTTTTCAAGGAAGATACAGGATAGTTCGTATCGAGACAGAAGAGCGATTAGAAACTGTGTTTGTTTATATACACACAAATCCAATGTCATTAATAATTCTGGAATGGAAAAACAAAGGAGTGCAAATAGAAAACATAGATGCGGCAATTGATTTTTTAGAAAATAAATATAAATGGTCAAGTTATCCAGATTATTTAGGAAAGAAAAATTTCCCTTCTTTGACAAATAGGGAATTTTTAGAGAAAATAATGGAAGGTGCAGATGGTTGCCGAGAATTTGTTAATAATTGGCTTAAGTTTAAAAAAGAATTAGTTGATTTTGAAGAGGTAGTAATAGAATAGGAGAATCTAACTGAAATCCGCCGAGAAACGATCTCGGCGGAAATAGAAAAAAGCAAAAAGGATTATGAATAAATATAAGGATTATGCAAAAATATGATGTAATAACATTTGGGTCTGCCAGCGAAGACATATTCGTTTTTTCAAAGGAGTTTTTTGACCGGAAATTCTGCTTTCCATTGGGCGATAAGATGGATGTAGAAAATTTGATTATTCGCACTGGCGGAGGAGGGACTAATACTGCAGCGACTTTTGCCCTACAAGGATTGAAAGTCGCTTTTTGTGGGAGCGTTGGCAAGGACTATGCTGGTTTTTCTGTGCTTTTGGACTTGAAAAAACGAAAAATATCAACAGAATTTCTAAATTCTTTAAACAATAAAACCACAAATCATTCTGTTATTCTTAGTAAAAAAGAAAAGGGCAAGGTCATTCTTGCTTACAGGGATGCCTCAAATTATATCCCTAAAAACTTTAATTTTGATAAATTGAAAGCGCACTGGTTTTATTTAGCCCCTCTTGCTGGCGAATGCGCCAAAAAGACAAAACAAATTATTGATTTTGCGCATAAGAATAAAATAAAGGTGGCTATCAACCCTAGCAGAGAACAAATTGAAATGTACAAAAAATCTTTTAAAGCCCTGTTGCCAAAAATTGATATCCTGCTTACTAATGAAAAAGAAACAAAAATGCTTTTTGGAAACCGCAAGACAGAGGATATATTCCGGGAAATCAAACCATTTTTAAAGGGATTATTCGTGACAGGAGGGGAGAATGGACTTATGGCTTTTGACGGAAAATTTGTTTATAAAGGGGATGTTTTTAAAAGTAAGATTTCTGATTTGACTGGAGCAGGAGACGCTTTTGGTTCTGGCCTTGTGGCATGGCTCATAAAAAAGAAAAACATGATAGAAGCAATCCAATTTGGAAGCGCAAATACTGTTGCTTGTGTCAAAGAATGGGGAGCAAAAGACGGATTATTGAAAAAGGGTCAGAAGTATCAGAAAATTAAAATCAAAAAATATGAGCTCTAAAAATAATTCTCTTAAATATTTTTTACAGAAAGCTCATAAGGAGAAATGGGCGATAGGTCAATTCAATTTTTCCTCAATTGTTCAATTTAATGGAATAGTCAAGGCAGCAATGAAGAAAAATGTCCCTGTTATACTTGGAACCAGCGAAAGCGAGGCGGATTTTTTGGGCATAGAAGGAATCAGAAAATTTATGGACAATTTTAGAAAACCTTACCCTAATCTTTTTCTGCATTTAGACCACGGGAAAAGCATAAACATCATTAAAACGGCGATTCAATACGGATATGACTCTGTTCACTTTGACGGGTCTGGTTTGAAATTCGAGGAGAATATAAAACAAACGAGAAAAGTCGTTGAATATGCGCATAGAAAAGGGGTATTGGTTGAGGGCGAGATAAAATCAATCAAAGGAAGCTCGGAAACCCATAAAAAAAGCTTCAAGGCAAAAGAGTCATTTTATGAGGATATAGAAAAGGCGAAGAAATTCGTAAAAGCCACTGGCATTGATTCATTGGCAATAAATATTGGTAATGTTCACGGAACATATCGGAATAAAATAAGGCTTAATATTGATTTGTTGAAAAAAATCAATAAAGAGATTAAAGTATTTTTAGTTCTGCACGGGGGGTCAGGGACTGATGAGAACGATATCAAGAAAGCCATTAAAAATGGAATTGTTAAAATAAATATCAATACTGAATTGCGAATTGTTTGGAAGCAGGCCTTGCAAAAGGAGTTAAAAAAGAAAACAATTAAGCCATACGAAGTTTATCCGAAAGTCATTGAAGCAGTTCAGAAAAAAGTAGAAGAAAAAATTAAGTTGTTTAAATAAAAGAGAAAAGGGATCTCATAGAGATCCCTTGTAATGCGCTGAAGTGGCGAGAAGGATTTGAACCTTCAATCTATCGGATATGTCCGAGTGCTCTTGCCAGCGAGCTATCGCCACTTCTTAGTAGTGTGCTGGTGCGGAGGCGAGAATTCGAATCCCGGGCCTCTCTTGTTCTTCCGAACTTGAGCTGGGACTATCAGTCCTTCATGGTGACTGCCAGACATCAAGCTAGGTTCGCTTATCCTTTTCTCGCACCAACAGTCTTGGTGGATTAGAATTGCGCTACCTTAATCGGTGTTAGAAGAGTGCTCTACCCCTGAGCTACCTCCGTAATGTTATAAGCCTAATAAATAAATAAAAATTTGTCAAGTAATTTTATGAAAAAAACGATTTTAACAGGGGATAGGCCGACTGGACCATTACATCTTGGCCATTATGTCGGTTCGCTTAAAAACAGAGTGGAACTTCAAGACAAATACGACTCATATTTTATCATTGCTGATTATCAGGTTCTATCAGACCAATTGTCTAAGGTTGAAAATATAGAAAAAAACATCAAAGAAATTGTGCTGGATTATTTATCTGTTGGCATTGACCCGAGTAAATCAACCATATTTATCCAATCCCAAATACCGGAAATCGCGGAATTAACACTTTTGTTTTCAATGCTGATAACAATGGCGCGAGTGGAGAGAAACCCGACCGTCAAAGACGAGATAAGAGCGTCAGGCACTAAAAAAGCGAGTTTGGGATTTATTGGTTATCCTGTATCCCAGGCAGCTGATATCTTGTGCGTAAGAGCTGATGCAGTACCAGTGGGCAAAGACCAATTGCCACATATTGAAATTACGAGGGAAATCGCTACAACATTCAATCGTTTATTCGGCAAAGTGTTTCCTGTCCCAGAAGCAATAATCGGACAAACGCCAACTTTACCCGGATTAGATGGCCAGAAAATGTCAAAATCAAGAAACAATGCCATATTCTTATCTGACAGTCCCAAGATTGTGGAAGAAAAAGTGATGAAAGCAATTACTGATACTAAAAAAATACGAATAGATGACCCGGGTAGACCAGAAATTTGTAATATTTATCAATATTATTTAGCTTTTTTCCCAGAAAAAGCTTTGGACATTAAATCCTTATGCGAAACAGGCAAAATCGGATGCGTTGCCTGCAAAAAACAGTTGGCAGAGATGTTGAACGAATTTTTAGACCCAATTCGCAAGAAGCGAAGCCAATTTGCCAAAAAACCAAATTTGATAAAAGAGATTTTGGAACAAGGGAGAAAAAAGACCCAAAAAAGAGCAGTAGAAACACTAGCGCTCGTGAAACAAGCAATGAGCATAGATTATCGCCTTTAATTAAGTTATAATAGTAGTATGGCTAAGCTTATTCAGATTCAAAAAAACCTTAAAGAATTAGAGCCGATTTTAAAAGACAAGTTTAAAGTAAAAAAAATCGGTGTTTTTGGCTCTTATGTAAAAAATAAACAGAAAAAATCTAGCGATTTAGATCTCTTAGTAGAGTTCTCGGAACCAATCAGTTTGTTCAGCTTCATCGGGCTTGAAAATTATCTAAAAATACAACTAAAACTAAAAGTTGATTTAGTAATGAAAGATGCGCTTAAATCCAGAATCAAGGACGGAATCATTAAAGAAACTGTTTATGTCTGAAAGGGATTATAAAGTATATATTGATGATATTCTTGAGGCAATAGAAAAAATAGAAAGATATACGGAAAAATTAGATTTTAGCGAATTCTCAAAAGACCTTAAGACAGTAGACGCAACTATTAGAAACTTCGAAATAATAGGCGAGGCTGCAAGGCGTATCCCTTCAGATATAAAAAAACAACATTCTGATATTCCATGGAAAATTATGACCGGAATGCGCAATAAATTAGTACACGAATATTTCGGCGTGGATAAAAAAGTTCTTTGGAAAACGATCAAAGAAGATTTATCTCCGCTCAAACCACTTGTGGCACAAATCCAAAAAGGCAGGAAAAAACTACTTTAACTATATCCTTATTTCCTCAACAGACATCAATAAAGAGCAACAGAAACCCTATCGCTTGTCAAACAATCAATGAAAATGAAATACTGAATTATCAAAAGATGAAATAATAAAAACAGCGGGTCCTCCGCTGTTTTTATTTTGTAATATTAATATATGGAAATTATACTAATTTTATCGCCTTAACTGACATTAATTTGCTAATCAAGGGCAAGTATTTTTTTATTTTTGTTTTGTTTTTGACTTTTATTGACACCGACTCAATCTCTGCCTTCATTGAGAGTTGGTTCTCTGATTTGTATTTTCTGATTTGGGCAATAGCATCAACCGCTGTTTCAAAATCGCTGGCAACTGTTGGGAAATTAAACTGTTTCTCTATATTCGGCAAAAGCGTTAAATGTATACTTTTTGTTTTTTCTGTTTTTCTGAAATAATCCTGATACACTTCCTCTGTTACAAAAGGCATAATTGGCGCATAAAGTTTTAATATTCCTAAGACAACGATATAAATCGTAAATTGTGCTGCTTTTAATGTTTCCTCGTTTTTCGGCTCATAAACCCTTGTTTTCACAATTTCAAGATAATTATCGCAAAAATCCTTCCAGAAAAAGCTGTCTATAATCTCCTTGGCTCTCGGATATTGATATGAATCCATTTTGCTAACATAATCCTTAACAGTAGTATTTAGTTTTGTGAGAATCCATTTATCCTCATCTTCCAAATTTTTGGCATCACTGCTTTTCAATGAATAATTTGTCAAATGCATAAGCGCGAATCTGGAAGCATTCCAAATCTTGGTAGCAGTCCTTTTGCCTTGTCGGATTTCCTCTTCGCTGAATCTAAAATCATCTCCCATTCCTGCTTGGCTTGCCCAATAGCGAACAGCATCAGTGCCATATTCTTCCAGAATCGTTTCAGGGTCTATTGTATTGCCTTTTGATTTAGACATTTTTTCTCCTTTTGAATCAAGAACATGTCCAGAGATAAAAACATCATGCCATGGAAGTTTTTTGTAATGCAGATAAGAACGGGCAAGTGTATAAAATAACCAAAAATTAATAATATCATGTGCCTGTGGCCTCAAAGACATTGGAAATATTTTCTCTCTTGTTTTCTTGTCTTTTACTAAAGACAAGGCAATTTGCGGGGAAAGAGAACTTGTTGCCCAAGTGTCCAAAACATCTGTTTCTGGAACAAATTCATTGCTCCCACAGCTGCACTTTTTTGTAGGGTTTGAGTGAAGCGGGTCAACTGGTAAGTCATTGATTGACGCTGTAATAACTTTTCCGCATTTTTTGCAATGCCAAGCTGGTATTGGAATACCAAAATATCTCTGTCTTGAAATACACCAGTCCCAACGCAGGCCATTAATCCAATTATCCAATCGGATTTTCATATATTTGGGATACCAATTCAATTTATCCGATTGTTTTAAAAACTGCTCCTTTAAATCAAGATACTTTATGAACCATTGCTTGGTAGGCAGAATCTCTATTTCTGTCCCGCATCTCTCGTGGACATTAACCGAATGATTGATGGTCTTCTGGGAAGCCAGCAGTCCCTTTTCTTTAAGTTTTTCTATAATCATCTTGCGCGCTGACTTTACAGAAAATCCTTTAAACTCTTTGGCAAGCTCATTAAGTTCTCCCTGCTTGGTAATTGATATTCTTAAAGGTAAATTATGTTTAAAATACCAATCCAAATCAGCGGTATCTCCAAATGTGCAGCACATTACAATTCCGCTTCCTTTTTCTCTATCAACTTTGTTATCTTGTAAAATTTTAACTTTTTGCTTAAAAAGCGGGACAATAACGGTTTTTCCGACTAAATCCATATATCTTTTGTCTTGCGGATGAACGAAAAGAGCAACACAGCTTGGCAAAAGCTCTGGCCGAGTAGTTGAAATTATTATTTTCTTTTTGTTTTCCAGTTCAAAATATATATCATTAAAAATAGTTTGCTTTTCCTTGTCTTCAAGTTCTGCCTGCGCAATGGCGGTTTGGCAAGACGGGCAGAAAAGAGTAGGGGATTCTTTCTGGTATATCCTATTTTGTTTAAAAAGTTCCAAAAAGTGCTGTTGGCTGATTTTCTGTACTTCTGGACTAATGGTTGAGTAAATGTTTGAGAAATCACAAGATGCGCCAATTCTTTTCCAACCAGAGACAAATTCCGGCAAAATCTTGCTAATCGTTTTTTGGCAAAGCTGAACAAAATTCTTCCTGCCAACCTCAAACAAAGTAACGCCATTAATAGACTCAACCAATTTTTCAGTTGGCAGGCCATTATTATCAACCCCAAAAGGAAAAAAGACGTTTTCTCCTTTCATCCTGTGATAGCGGGCGATAATATCCTCGTGTGTGTATGAAGAAACATGGCCAATATGCATTTTCCCGCTCAAAGTAGGCGGGTCTGTGTCTATGGAAAAAATCTTGCCTGATTTTTTAGGATTAAATTTGTATAAGCCCTCTTTTTCCCAGAACTTTTGCCATTTCAGTTCCTGTTTTTTAAAATCATATTGTTTCTGCATATTTTTCAAAAGTAATTCAATTATAGCAAAACTCCTAATTTTCGCAATATCATTGCTTAATTGTACTGGCGTTTTTTTTGATTTCGTGTAAAATAAATAAACATTAGCAAACGCTTGGGGGAGCGTCCAAAAATATGAAGAAGATACTTTTGGTTGAGGATGAAAAGATGACGAGAGATATTTATGTCACTAAGTTTCGGGAAACAAAAGACATAACAGTCATCACTGCGATAACCTCCAAAGACGGGGATGAAATCTTAAAAAATGAAGATATTGATTTAATGGTTTTGGACATCATTCTTCCAGCAGAAAATGGTCTTTTGTATCTGGAAAGATTACGCAAGTCCGGAAATAAAATCCCTGTTCTCATTCTTTCTAATTTAGAAGGCAAGGAATATCGACAGAAAGCCAAGGAACTGGGCGCAACTGATTATTTCCTAAAAACCGATTATACGCCGACAGAACTTGTGGAATTAGTTAAAAAATTAATTTAATATAATACATCAATATGAAAAGGACGCTTATTGCAGAGACCTCGCAACATATTGGCGAAAAAGTGAAAGTATCAGGATGGATTCACACATACCGTTCGCACGGAAAACTGATTTTTATTGATTTGCGGGACAGGTCTGGGCTTTTGCAGGTGATTTTTTTGCCCAACTTAAGCGGAAGTATTTTAGAAACAGCGAAAAAATTAAGGCCAGAATGGGTGATTGAAATAACTGGAACAATCAAAAAACGAGAAGGCAATACCGAGAATAAGAATATTGAGACAGGGGCAATAGAATTATGTGCCGAAGAAATCAATGTTTTGTCTGAAGCAAAAACACTGCCTTTCCCGATTGACAATGATGGCTATGAAATTAAAGAAGAAAAGCGATTAAAATACAGGTATCTTGACTTGCGAAGAGAGCGAATGAAAAACAATCTGATTGCCCGCCAAAAGACAGCTATTTTTATGAGAAACTTTTTGAGTGACAGGGGATTTCTTGAAATTGAAACCCCGATTTTGACTAAGTCAACGCCAGAAGGAGCAAGGGATTTTTTGGTGCCTTCCCGCCTACAGTCAGGAAAATTTTATGCCTTGCCTCAAAGCCCACAGCAATATAAGCAATTACTGATGGTGGCTGGTGTTGAAAAATATTTCCAATTTCCCCATGTGTTTAGAGACGAGGATTTAAGGGCTGACCGGTTATTTGAACATACGCAAATGGATATAGAAATGAGTTTTGTGGAACAAGAAGATGTTTTTGCCCTAATAGAAGAAATGATGATTGATTTAGCAGAAAATATTTTTAATAAAAAGATACAAGAAAAACCTTTCCCAAGAATCACATACGCAGAAGCGATGAAAAAATATAAAAGCGATAAACCGGATTTAAGGAAAGATAAGGAGAGTGGAGAATTAGCTTTTTGTTGGGTATTGGACTTTCCAATGTTTGAGGTTCTTGAAGATGGTTCAATCGACGCAGTCCACCACCCATTTACTGCGCTTGGCGATGAAGACCTTAAAAAATTCAAAACAATGAGCGTTGAGGAATTGAGGAGCCCAAAAGGAAGAAAAGAGGTTCTTGGGTTGATTGCTAAACAATACGACTTGGCATTAAATGGAGTGGAAGTAATGGGCGGTTCAATAAGAACCCACGAGAGAGAAGTTTTAAAGAAAACATTTGAGGTCTTGGGGCATAAACCAGAAGCAGTAGAAGAAAGGTTCGGACACATTTTAGAAGCATTTGAATATGGCGTTCCGCCTCATGGAGGAATTGCCGCGGGATTTGATCGGCTATTACAAACCATACTCAACGAAAAGAGCATCAGGGAAACAGTTGCTTTTCCAACTGCTACTTCTGGCATCACCTCTGTAATGGACGCTCCTTCTTCTGTTTCAGATAACCAGTTAAGAGAACTCGGAATTAAAATAATAAAAAAAGATTAGACCAAATGAATTTGGAAACCTGGTATCCAAAGGCAAAATTTAAGTTTAACCTACCAAAAACCAAAAATATTGTGGCAGGAGGATTATTGCTCGCCTCAATTTCAGGGAGTATTGCTTTGGGAAAAATTGCCAATGAATATCTTTATTGGAAAAAAACGAAAGATATTTATACTGCTGCCGTGGTGAGCGCGCCAGTGGATTATTCTTTTTTAAAACCGTTTAGGAATTGGAAAACAGGAGAATTGGAGGGACTGAAAGCCAAATCAGCCATAAGTTTAGTGACTGATTCTGGGAGCCCACGAATGATATTTGATAAGTCGCCTGACGAAATAATGCCAATCGCCAGCTTGACTAAACTGCTCACTGCCTATATTGTTCTGCAGAATTATGAGCTTGACCAAGAGGTTGTTATATCCCAAAGAGCTGTTGACACTGAAGAAATTATTGGCGGATTCTGGGTGGGTGAAAAATTCACTGTTGACCAATTGCTTCACTCAATTCTTATTGAATCAAGCAACGATGCTGCCAGAGCTTTAGCAGAAATTATGGGAGAACAACAGTTTGTCAATCTTATGAATAAAAAAGTTAAGGAAATCGGCTTGAAATACACTCATTTTATAGACCCGATTGGTCTGGACCCTGATTTTTTTGGAGGAGGATATAATTATTCAACTGCGAATGATTTAGCAATGATGGTAAGACATATTCTTCAAGAAGCAGATACGAATCCCGAGATAGCAAGAATATTTGAGATTACTAGAAACCCAAAATACCCAATTACTCTTGCTAACGGACGGGTTCATCATGAAGCGATAAGCACCAATAAATTACTTAGCGAATTCCCCAATACATTCGGAGCCAAAACAGGGCAAACTCCAATTGCCGGGCAATGCCTGTTAGTGATAATGCCTCAACCGAAAAATGGTGGGCATGTTATAAATATAGTATTAGGGTCAAGCGACCGATTCAAGGATATGGAAAATATTATTAATTGGATTAATACTGCTTTCGTATGGTAGGGATAAGCATAATTCAAAACCTTCAGAATGCTGACCTTACATTTAGTGTGCTTAAAATTTTAACATTAGGAGCCATCTCTTTTATCGTCGCAATATTAGCGACGCCTTTTCTTACTCACTTTCTTTATAAGTACAAACTTTGGAAAAAAACAGGCAGGGAGAAATCTATTGATGGGAAAGAAATGCCTGTATTTAAAAAATTTCATTCAGACCAAGAAGTAAAAACTCCTCGGTTGGGAGGAATTTTGATTTGGACCATTCCGCCGATATTGGCAGTTGTATTTTTTCTTTTGACTGAATTTAACGGCACATTTATCCAAAAATTAAATTTTTTAAGCCGTTCCCAGACCTGGTTGCCTTTATTTGCAATGGTAGCAGCATCAATCGTTGGATTAGTAGATGACCTGCTTCAGGTGAGGGGCAAAGGGAAATACATTGGCGGTGGATTAAGTTTAAAATACCGCTTAGGTTCAGTTTTTTTAATAGGGCTAATAGGCGGATGGTGGTTTTACTCAAAGCTCGGATGGATAAGTTTGCACATCCCTGGAAATGGAGAATTATTAATAGGCGCTTGGTATATTCCATTTTTCGTGTTTGTAATGATGGCTGTATATGCTGGGGGAGTGATAGATGGAATAGACGGTCTGGCTGGAAGCAGTTTTTCAACAATCTTTGGGGCTTACGCTATTATTGCTCTTTTCAGAGGGCAGATAGATGTCGCTGCTTTTTGCGCAGTAGTTGCAGGCGCTTTACTCGCATTTCTCTGGTTTAATATCCCTCCTGCCAGATTCTATATGGGAGAGTCAGGGACAATGGGGCTTTGCACTGCCCTTACGGTCGTAGCTTTTCTTACTGATTCGGTTTTGGTTTTGCCGATTATTGGACTTCTTTTAGTGGCAGAAGCTGGTTCAGTTATACTTCAACAATTATCAAAAAAATTTCTCAAACGCAAAATTTTTCTGGCTGCTCCGCTTCATTATCACTTTGAAGCTAAGGGCTGGCCACATTACAAAATCACAATGAGGTTCTGGGTCATCGGCCTAATTGCCGCCATTATCGGAGTCGCCATCCGTTTGCTGGGCTAAAAAGGGTATTTCTTTGTAAAAAATTTGACAAGATTTAATTGCTGTGCTATCCTGTACGTACAAGTATAGTTGTCTAGTGAAAAGTCGTCGAGTTTCTTGAGGACGCTAATCTTTAGAGTGAATCCTTTTTGGATGAACTCTTAAAAAATTATAAATTAATCTAATCTTTACTTATATGGAAGGAACAATCAAAAAACTTACTGATAAGGGATTCGGATTCATTGCAATCGAAGGCGAAGAGAAAGATTTATTTTTTCACGGTAATGAGCTCGTTGGCGTAAGCTATGATGAGCTTAGAGAAGGTGATAAAGTATCTTTCGAAAAAGCTGATTCTCCAAAAGGAGAAAATGCGGTGAAAGTAACCCGAATTTAATCGGTAATCTAAGTTACGAAAATAGTTTTGCCCCGACGCAAGGTCGGGGCAATTCTATTTTAATATCAATCTTAATAGACATTTAGGGGTAAAATGATAGAATTAAAAAATAGTTAACTAAATAAAAAGGCAAAATGAACGCCGGAGAAATCCAAAAAAAGCATAAAGAATTTGTTTATAAGGGATTTGACTATAAAACAGTCGGAACAGATTTGAAAATCTGGTTTAATTTTTCAATTAACCCGGATTTGAAATTTACGACAGAAATCATAATCAAGAACATTGAGAAATCAGAACTCAAAGATATTGATAATTTAGTATTCCATCTTGGATTGATTGAAATGCTCAATTATTGGAAATTGACCTGCTCTCCGATAATAAAGATTGAGGCAGGCAATCTTGATAAACAACAGATTACTTTTTTAAAAAGAATCATTATCAATGGAATGGGCCAGTATTTTTATGAAAATAAAATTGATTTCAGAAAACCAAAATTTTTAGAAATAATAGTAAATAAAAACAAACCACAATTCAAACCATTAGAGAAAAAGCTGAATAATAAAAGGGTTCTGGTTCCTATTGGCGGGGGAAAAGACGCTCCAGTAACGCTAAAAATGCTTGACAAACAAAAAAAGAATATTGGCTCATTTGTCCTCAATGCTATTAAACCGCAAAAAGATATTATAAGAATCGCTCGGCTTAAAGAAAATATTTTTATTGAAAGAAAGTTAGATAGCAAGCTCTTCGCCCTTAACAAGAAAGGGCTCTTAAATGGCCATGTGCCTTTTTCAGCGTTTCTTTCTTTCTTGTCTATCCTTTTGGCGGAAATATTTGACTACGGGACTATTGCTTTTTCATGGGAAAAAAGCGCTGACGAAGGAAATGTAAAATACCAAGGCAAATGGATAAACCATCAATGGTCAAAGTCATCTGAATTTGAAAAAATGATGCAAAATTACGCTAAAAAATATCTTTTGAAAAATATTAAGATTTACAGCCCATTGAGGAAGTTGTCAGAAATAGAGATTATCAAAAAATTTGCTGGATTAAAACAATATCACCCATTTTTTTTAAGTTGCAATAATGCGTATAAAACAAAAAACGCATCCAAGAGATGGTGCGGGAAGTGCGCAAAATGCCTATTTGTGTTCAGCGCTCTTTATGCTTTTGTGGAAAAAAAAGACATGATAAAAATATTTGGAAAAAACCTTTTTGAAGACAAAAAGCTTGTCCCATTGATGGAGCAATTGATTGGGGAAAAAGCGTTTAAGCCATTTGAATGCGTGGGAACAATCTCTGAATCAAAGAAAATAATTAAGTCCTGTATTGAAAAAGAAAGGCACAACCTACCTATTGTTCTGAAAAAAATAAGCGAAACAATAAAGAGATGAAGCTAACACAGCTTGAAAACAAAAAAATTCTGATTTTAGGGCTTGGCCGAGAAGGAGAGTCAAGTTTTAAGTTTCTACGGAAAATTTTTCCTGATAAAATTATTGGCTTAGCAGATAAATTAGAGTTTAGAGAATTATCAAAAACTCTGAAAAGAAAAATCAAGAAAGATGAGAATACAAAGCTGCATTTAGGGAATAATTATTTGAAATCAATAGGGGATTATGATGTTATAATCAAAACCCCGGGCATCTCTAGAAAAATATTCGCCCCATATATTTCTAATAATCAAACTATCGCCTCTCAAACTGATATTTTTCTACAAAATTATTCAAAACAAACTATCGGCGTAACCGCCACAAAAGGCAAGGGCACTACTGTGAGCTTGCTTTATAAAATTTTTGAAGAAAGCAATCATGAGGCAGAGCTTATCGGGAACATCGGGAAGCCGGTTTTAAACTATTTTAAAGACGGAAAATCCAAAAAAACATTTATTTTTGAAATATCTTCTCATCAATTAGAGGATATAAAAGTGAGTCCATATATCGCAATATTTTTAAATATTCATGAGGGGCATTTAGATTATTACAAAGACACCGAAGAATACTTTGCGGCAAAAAAGAATATTACCCTTTGGCAGAAAAAAAACGATTTTTTTATTTTCAATTCTGATTCTCCTCGGTTGAAAACTTTAGCAGAAAAAACCAAAGCCAGAAAAATCACTTTTGGCAAAGATGATTCAAACGACTGCTATTTTAATCAAGAGGCAATATTTTATCAAGGAAAAAAGGTTACAAAAGTGAAGGATATTCATCTGCAAGGAGAACATTTCATATATGATATAATGTCTGCAATATGCGCTGCCCGCTTATTTAATATTCCTTTTTCAAAAATCAAAAAATCAATATCTGATTACAGAACTCAAAAGCATTGTTTACAGAAAATAGGAAAATTTAAAGAAATTATTTTTTATGACGACAGCTTTGCAACCGAGCCAATCGCTGCCATAAGCGCTATAAAAGCCATCAACCCACAGACCATTATATTGGGAGGCCATGAAAGGGGACTGAATTTCTCTTCATTAGCCAAAATAATTATCAAACACCGCATTAAAACAATTATTGTTTTTCCGCCCGCAGGCAAGAGAATCAAGCAAGCCATTATGGAAACAATGGGTGAAACAGATGAAAAACCAAAATTTATTCTTGTAGATAATATGAGAGATGCGGTCAAGGCATGCTATCAACATACTGCCAGAAAAGGAATCTGCGCGCTGTCTCCGGGTTGCGCAAGTTTTGGAATATTCAAGGACTATAAAGACAGGGGAGACCAATTTCAAAAATTCGTTAAGCAATTCGCTAAATGAAAAAACAAAAAAACAAGCCCGACCTAATACTTTCGCTCACTATCTCTCTTTTATTGATTTTAGGATTTGCGATTCTTGCCAGCGTTTCCTTAACAGTATCTCAAAAAGTTTATGGAAATTCTTTCCAATACCTGATGCACCAAATAAAATACGGATATTTTCCAGGACTTATACTGGGCTTCCTGGCGTATAAAATCAATTTAAAGTCATTAAGAAAAATATCCCTGCCAGCGCTCTTCGGGGTGATAATATTAATGATGCTTGTATTCGTGCCAAAAATCGGCGTACCAATAGGCGGGGCAAACCGTTGGGTCTCCTTGGGACCAATTACGATTCAGCCGTCCGAATTATTAAAATTAATCTTTATTGTCTATCTTGCTGCCTGGCTCACTAAGCATAAGGAGCAAAATAAAAAAAGGGTCCAATTGTTTTTGCCATTCATAATAATTTTAACTGTTGTCTGCGTTCTATTAATCAAACAGCCGGACATCAGCACATTAGCCACAATCGCAGCGATTACATTGGTAATGTACTTCAGCGCTGAAACCCCTTTTTGGCAAACCGGGTTGCTGATTTTGTCTGGAATCGGGGCCTTGGCTATATTAATCAAGACCGCGCCATACCGACTAAATCGGCTCTTGGTTTTCCTGCGGCCTGACGCCCAACCATTAGGAATCGGGTACCAAATGAAACAAGCGCTTATAGCTATTGGCTCTGGCAGCATAATAGGGCAGGGACTTGGATTGAGCGTTCAAAAATCTGGATTTCTTCCTGCTCCAATGACTGACAGTATATTCGCTGTATTTGCAGAGGAAACAGGATTTATTGGAGCCATCATATTAATATCATTATTTTTGATATTTGCTTGGCAGGGTTTTAAAATAGCAAAACAATCTTCGGAAATATTTTTTAAGCTTATAGCGATAGGTATTACATTTTGGATAACACTCCAAGCATTTATTAATATCGGCGCTATGATAGGAATTTTGCCACTCACAGGAATTCCGTTGCCATTAGTGAGTTATGGAAGCTCTCATTTAGTAATGGAACTAATAGCAATCGGTTTGTTGTTGAATATATCAAAACAACCTAAAAATAATTTTTAAATTAAAAATTTAAAAAACATGAAAATACTCTTTACTGGCGGAGGAACTGGAGGTCATCTTTTCCCGATAATCGCTATTATTAGAGAATTGAAAAACAGTCCTGTTTTAAAGGATAAAAAAATCAAGATATATTTTATCGGTCCTAATGGAAAAATCACGCAGGAACTTCTTAGAAAAGAAAATGTTGAGATGAAAGCAATCTTGGCAGGGAAAATCAGACGATATATCACTCCAAAAAGCATTATTCAAAATATAATTGACCTAATATTCAAAATTCCTATTGGATTTATCCAGTCCTTTATTTTTGTCAGAATAATATCTCCTGATATTGTTTTCAGCAAAGGTGGTTATGGGGCAGTACCAGTCAATATCGTTGCCAGAGCATTAAAAATCCCTTTGTTTTTGCATGAATCAGATATGGTGCCTGGCAAAACAACAAGATTGTTTGCCAAAACAGCAACAATTATTTTTACATCTTTCCAAGAAACGAAAATTGATAATGTTATTCCGTCCAAGGTGTTATGCGTTGGCAATCCTATAAGAAGCGATTTGCTTTCAGGCAATAAGGAAGAGGGTAAGAAATTATTTAATTTGTCCGGAGATAAGCCAGTGATATTTATATGTGGTGGGTCGCAAGGAGCCAAGGAGATGAACGAATTGGCTCTTACTGCTCTTCCTGATTTGCTTAAAAACTTTGAGATTATCCATCAATGCGGATTAAAAAATTACGAAGAAGCAAAAGTAATGGCAGACATAATAATCAAAGAACAACAATTGGCGAAAAGATACCATCTTTTTGATTTCCTAACAGAAGACGAGATGAAACAAGCGTACAAATCAGCTCATTTGATAATCAGTAGGGCTGGCTCGGGCGCTATTTTTGAAATCGCTGCAACAGGAAAGCCGAGCATCATTATTCCTTTGCCAGAATCATCTCAAGACCATCAGGCGAAAAATGCCAATGCTTATGCTTCTACTGGAGCTACAATTATTATGGAGCCCAAAAATCCTACTCCAGCTCTTTTATTCTCGAAAATAATGCTTATCTTCTCACAGCCGGAAAAACTTCTGGCAATGAGCAAGGCAGCCCTGGGGTTCGCTAAGCCAGATGCGGCAAAAACGATCGCTGAACACTTGACAAAATACTTATATCCAGATGCGCTTGAAAAATAACGATAATTCAAATAGAATGAAACTATGGAAGCAATTGCTAAAAAAATTGAAAATCCGAGAGTAAGAATAGCGCCTTCGCCAACAGGATTTTTACATATTGGAACAGCCAGGACTGCGCTATTCAATTATCTTTTTGCCAAAAAATACAATGGCAGTTTTGTTTTGCGCATAGAGGACACGGATAAAGAGCGTTCTCAAAAAGAATATGAAGACGATGTTTTTGAGGGATTAAAATGGCTAAAAATTCCTTGGGATGAAGGAGTCAATCCTGATGACGCTAAAGAATATATCGGGGATTTTGGTCCTTATAGACAAAGCGAACGAATTGATATTTACGAATCATATATTAAGAAAATGTTGGAGCAGGGGACTGCTTATTACTGTTTTTGCAGTAAGGAGGACTTAGAAGCCCAGCGCCAATACCAGATGAGTATTGGGCAAGCGCCAAAGTATGACGGAAAATGCAGCGATATTCCAAAAGAAACTGCTGAACAATATCTAAAAGAGAGAAGGCCATCAGTGATAAGATTCAGAACTCCAGCTCAAAATGTGGTTTTTCAAGACCTAATAAAAGGAAAAATAGAGTTCAACAGCGCTCTATTGGGAGATATGGCTATTGCTAAAGACATCAAAACGCCGTTATATAACTTGGCTGCGGTGATTGATGATTATGAAATGAAAATCAGCCATGTAATCAGGGGCGAAGACCATATTTCAAACACGCCGAAACAAATTCTTTTACAGGATGCTCTTGGATTGCCTCATCCCGACTACGCGCATTTGCCACTTATTCTCGGGGCTGACAGGAGTAAATTGAGCAAGAGACATGGGGCTGTGTCGGTAAATGAATATAGAGAGAAAGGATATTTGTCAGAAGCAATGATAAACTTTATGGCGTTTTTGGGGTGGAATCCTGATACTGATAGAGAAATATACGCAATCAATCATTTGGTAGAAGAATTTTCTTTAGAACACTGTCAAAAATCATCCGCTGTTTTTAACATCCAAAAACTTGATTGGATAAACGGCTTTTATATCCGTAACAAGTCGCCAAAAAAGCTTACGGAATTATCTACCACTTATTTAATAGAGGCAAATTTGATTCAGCCAATTTTTGAGACAGGTGGACATTTGGCAGGCATAGGCGGAATAGAAATTGAGGAAACATATCTGGTAACAGAAACCAAGGAAAAAATAGACCCAATTGCGCTGGAGAATATTATTGCCTTATATCAAGAACGGTTAAAATATTTATCTGAACTGCCAGAATTGGTTGATTTTTTCTTTAAAAAAGAATTGGATTACCAGATGGAATTGCTATTCTGGAAAGACATGGCAAAGGCAGACACTAAGAAGGCAATAGATGCCCTAGAAGGGGTCGTAGAGGCGATAAAGCCCAATGATTGGGGTAGAAACAATCTTGAGGAAATCCTCGTGGAAAAGGCGACAGAAATGGGTCCAGAAGGGGATAAGGGCTATCTTTTATGGCCTTTTAGGGTTGCTCTTTCTGGCAAAAAATCCTCAGCCCCGCCATTTGCCATAGCAGAAATTTTGGGAAAAGAAAAAACATTGCTAAGATTAAAACAAGCAAAGGAAAAATTAGAATAAATTTAAATATGAAAGGGGAGTGTGGTTTAAAAATTACTCTTTTTGCGCTGTTTTGCGCAGCATTATTATTCGGCAATGCTTATTTTGTATCTTTCGTGTCAGCAGCCCAAAATGCAACAACTACTGGGTTAAGCTTGTCTCCACCAAGTCGCGAAGATGCCCAGTCATTCTGGCAAAAAATAAAAGACAGCTTTAAAGGAACTTTTGAAACAATAAAGCGATTTGGAGAGGGGAATGGATGGTTTAAGTCCTTTTTTGAAAATATTGGGCAAAAAATTGGCGCTTGGTGGTCTCTTCAGGCAAAGCCATGGTTTAATAAAAGCTGGTATGATTTGAATAATTATTTAAATCAAGAAATCAGAATACAATAATCCCCTTTGAACTTAAAATAACTGATAATTATAAGGGGAGTGATATAAAGCTTCTTGACAACCCCTATCATAAGGGATTATTATAGATATATGGTTGTCGCACAATATACCTTAACGGACAATGCTTGTCCGTTAAGGTTCGCCATATTTTGCGACATTCATTAAAACGTCGCAAAATATGGCGCCCTGACATCGCAAAATGTGCTCTATATTGATTGTGAGTCGCAAATTACTTCCCTATCATAATTTTTAAAAATAACACATATGCATAATTCAGAAAAACCAATTATAAAACATATAAATGATTTTTTGGACTGGACTGATATTGAAAAAGGACTTGCATATAAGTCGCAAGAAAACTATTCTAGGTTTTTACAAAAATTCTTAGAATGGTCAAAAATAAACAAATTAGAAAACCTTAAACCCCACCAAATGACTCCTGACCATATTTTCAAATATAAGACATTTTTATCGCGCCAATACCTAAAAAAAGACAAAAAACCGCTTAAGCGAAATACTCAAAACTACTACTTAATCGCTCTGCGTTCACTCTTAACCTATTTCGCTGATAAGGACATCATTTCCCTGCCACCGGAAAAAATAAAATTAACCAAACAATCACAGGAGCGGACTGTTAATTTTCTTACATTAGAACAGGTTGAAAAACTCTTAGCAATCCCTAATTTAAACGACATAAACGGATTAAGAGACCGAACAATTTTAGAAACACTATTTTCCACTGGATTAAGGGTTGCTGAATTAGTTGCTCTTAATCGGGACCAGATAACTATTAAACCGACCACAAAGGACTTGGAAATTGGCATTGTTGGCAAAGGAGGCCATCCAAGAACAGTTTTCCTGTCACAAAGAACAATTGATTGGCTTCAACAATATCTTGTGAAACGAGCAGACAAAGAAAGAGCTTTGTTTGTGACCTATAGGGGGCCAAAAGTCCAAGGGAGGATTACCACTAGAACAATTGAGCGGATAATAAAAAAATATGTTGTGCTGGCAGGATTACCAATAACCACGACTCCGCATACATTAAGACATAGCTTTGCCACTGACTTATTAATGAAAGGCGTTGATTTAAGGGTTGTGCAAGAATTCTTGGGACATAGGAATATTGTCACCACCCAGATTTATACCCATGTCACCAGACCTCATTTAAAAGAAATACATAGAAAATATCACGGATAAAATATGACTTATTCCCCACTACTCTCGACCACCTATTTTATTAGTGATGTCGCATAATATAGATATGTAAAAGAATAATGCGGCGGGAGATAAAATCTCTTCCGCCGCATTGTGTGTGGGTTGAACCGCTATGTGCGTTTGCCCTGCTTATGCTTATACATGGCCATATCTGCTGCCTTCACCATCGCGCCCAGGCTAATCGAATCACTTCCCGGAATCCAGGAATTAATTCCGAAGCTGATTGAGACCCTCGGAGATAGCGTTGATAACACTTTCTCTATTCGGCCCATCAGGACTCCAGCGCCTGTTGCCTCTGTATGAGGAAGAATGAGCAAAAACTCATCTCCGCCGTGGCGAATAACAATATCTATGCCACGCTTCGCTTCCTTGGAAAGGATTGAAGCAACTCGTTCCAACGCTCTATCTCCAGCCAAATGGCCGAAGGTGTCATTGATGGCCTTAAAATCATCTACATCAATGATTACTACGCTCAACGGATGCTTGTATCGTTCGGCTTCAGCAATGAGCTTATCATAGACCCCATCCCTGAAAAGCCGTCCGTCTCGGACCCTTGTTAAAGGGTCATTGAACAGGTCTTCGCCATGCTCTAACGCATACAATAACACTCCCAACATTGGTTCTTCTTCTACGAATTCCGGCTCTGTGTCCGTCAAGGCAAACAGCGCCTCAACTACCTGCTTTTGTTTTTGCAAAAACGCCCGAAACATCTTTTTAAAAAGTTCGGGGTCTCTTAATGCGCCCAATATCGCTTCTTCTATAACCTTATCAATTTTCAAAGTTCAACCTCCTTATGGTCCTCTGATTTTTAGATACACAAAGGATGTCTAAATCATAACACTAAAAACGCCAAGCGTCAATAGCAACTTGGCATTTTATAATCTGTGATTTTTAGTTGAGTTGTCTTTATATCAAATCTACCAACAATCCCTGTGTATCCAAATACTGCTCTATGTCAGTGAAAAATATCTCTACTGTTTGGATTCCTATGGCATATGGTCCGACTTCGTATGGATTAAAAGAAATTACTAATGAAGCATTGGTCAATACAAAATTCTCAAAACTTCCTTCTTTCGGTTCTGTCCCCTCTTTTATCCACGATTCCAGCGCTTCATCCTCGCCGAATTGGACCAATAGTTTCTCTTGGCAAATTTCGCTTATAACTCCCTTATAATCCACTCCTTTCTTGAAAATATCCCATAATTCAACCTTCTTAGCGCCAGTAATATCGTAATTAAAAGTTATTGCATAATTATTGGGGTGCGCCCCGCCAAAATTTTCTGATGCTGAAAAACTTATGCTAACCAATGATTCGTTTAAAAGAGTAACAAGATACTGTATCTGTAAATAATCCTGAAAATCTTCAAAAACATCTTCTGACATTATCTGCTCTTCAAAATTAGCTACCCGTTCAAGAACAAAATCCTCTATGGCCTTATTCGTTTTCTCCTGCGCATTAATATCCTGCATATTTACAATTTTGGGATAAGAAATGTTTTCAGTATAAATAGGCGTTTCTTTTATAATCTCCTGATTCTCTGTGGTCAATATCTTATCGCTCGTCCCTACTTGATTAGCAATATTAAGCCCATTGCTATCTTCGTCAACAAACCGCTTGGCTCCGGGGAATAAGACATAAGATAAAACCATTATCGCAATTATGCCTGCTATTCCTAATATTAATAAATTTTTATCGCTCATTTTTTTGTAAAAATTAATTATTAATGTTTAAAAGTTCAACCTCAAAAATCAATGTTGAATCAGGAGGAATAAGTCCTGCGCCAGCGCCCCTGCTGCCATAACCCAAGTCCGACGGGATTGTGATTTTTCGCCTCTCTCCAATCTGCATACCAAGCAGGCCAAAATCCCAACCCTGAATAACTTGTCCTGCTCCGAGAGTAAAGACAAAAGGACTGTCCTTGCCAAAATTGGAATCAAACTCC
Organism: Patescibacteria group bacterium; assembly: GCA_018900835.1. Taxonomy (NCBI): domain Bacteria; species Patescibacteria group bacterium. The sequence continues at coordinate 61,494 of JAHIFQ010000015.1, read as the reverse complement.
TCTCCATTTAACAACTTTCCAGAATAATTAACGCTAATCTTATCCCCTGTTTTTGCCTGCGCTCCTTGTCCTTGTTTTAAAATCTCTATCCCGAGCGAAGAAGGAATAATTGGCTCATTTTTAATTTCATCAAATTGACCATCAGTAATTGCTTCCATAATTTTGCATTGATTAATTTTAATTACCATTTTATGCGGAGTAATAATTTGAGCTAAAACCATATTTATCCTGTTGCCATAGCCGGAATGACGAGCATTGAACCAGAACGAAAACTCATAACATTTATCACAATCCATATCCTCTACGCTATCAAGCGCCAGACCATAACCATCAAACTTATATGTCATTGAATTCTCTAAAATCCAATTGGCCGCTATCTCCTTGGCTCTGTTTTCTCCACACTTCAAAGAATTCATTGACAATATTGCCCAAACAATAAAGGCAATGATGATTAAAGAGAAAAGAACAATTAAAGAAATTAGAAAGTTTTTCTTCATATTATTAAATCAATTACATATTAAGCATTAAAATAGAATAAGCCAAATATGTTGCAAAAGCAACCCAGATGGCATAGGGATATAATAAAATTGATGCCAATCTTGAAGTTGGCTTGATTAGAAATATCAAACAAATAATGGTTGTCTCAAGCGCTATCATTTCTAAAATAGACGCGCCCACAAAATGCAACCCAAAGAAAAGAAACGACCAAAGAGCATTCAGCGCCCCATTGAGCAAGAATAAAGCAATGACTATCCAAAATCTTTTATTTCTAAATCCCCTGTTCCAAAATAAAATAGCCGAATATGTTGCAAGGATAAATATCAGGGTCCAAGCGATTCCGATAATATCGCCAGAAGGGGTCCAAGCAGGCAAGTTAATCTGATTATACCAATCCATTCCCCTGCTTGTCACAAAACTTCCAGACAAAGCAACTATTACAGTAATTAATGGAATTATTATTAAATATATTTTCATATTTTTATGATAATTATTTTAAAAATCAATTTTCACCAGCTCTTTTCTTATTATCAAAACTTCTTCAAGCCAAACATCCGGCTTGTTGCCAGCCACTCTAATATCAATCGGCCTTAGCTCATAGTTAATCCAATTTTTCGTTTTTAAATCATCTAAAAGCTCTATCCATTTTTTTCGGGAAAAATCAATTCCTGTCAAACCGCTAGATGGCGGAGCTTTGCGCACAGAGAAAATCCTAATTTCCCCTTCGTGCTTCAAGGCAACCAATGCTAAAATTATTGTTTCCCTTAAGTTCCCGTCTATTTCTTTAGAATAAGGAGCATCAATAGCTGACACTGAAAAAATATAGTCAAAATCTTTAAGCGGAATTGCTTTCTCAAAATCGTGTTTTAGAAAAAATTGACGATAGCCGGAATTTATCTCCTCTGGCTCAATAAGAATATCCAAACCATAGGCCTCTTTACTTATCCCTTGCCCCAAACAATGCTTAATAAAATCCCCTTCCCCGCAACCTAAATCAAGAATGCGCTTACCTATCAAATCATCTTTGCTGATATCGAGACATTCAAGATATCTTTGGAATTCTTTTTCCAGCTTCTGCTCCGAAGAAAAATTCTCCACTTCTCTATGTAATTCCTGATGTTTTTTTTGAATATAATCAACAAAAACGCTGTTCCATTTCTTTTCCGGCAAAGCAATTTGCTCTTTTATAAACTGCCTGAAATTATTATCTAACATACGCATTTATTTTATTACCAACTTCCACCTCCTCCGCCACCGAATCCGCCTCCTGAAAAACCACCTCCCCCAAAACCGCTCTTTCCACCTGCTGCCCCGCCCGGAGCAGCCATTGACCCACGAACTGCTGATGCGAAAAAATTAAGATTTCCGACAAAAATGATAGAGTTAAAACCAGTACCAACTGGCCCCTCATACCAGCTTGGTTGGTTAAGATAAATATCCTTAAATTGAACTGCCCATTCCTTTTCTACTCCTAAGACCATTGCCATTGGCAAAAGTTTTTCAAATAATTCTGGATTTTTTTGAGGCGCATTATGAAACTTAATCCTCTCTTTTTCTGCTGTTTCTATATAGTCCTTTAATCCCAAAATATGTTCTTTGGCTAAAACTCCTTTTAATGTCCTTTTCGGCATAATCAAACCAAAAACCATTATTAAGAGACCTGTTATTAACAAACTGATAACTACTGTGGACTTGCTAAGAAGCCCAGCTCCGAACATAAGGGGCAAAAGAAAAATAATGCCAATAGAAATATAACTTATACGCGCCTTATTCGGATGGCTTACAAAATAGCCATTTTTTGTAACTGATTTGTAAATCAAGTCCCTGATTTCTTTAACGCTTTTGAAAAAATCCTTCTTTAAATCAGAAAGCTTTACTTCGTTTTTTGTCTTGAAGATGCTTTTGAACAATTTTTGGTCAAAATCATTTTGCAAGCCATCATCTTCTTTGAGTTTGATAAGTTCATAATCAATTGATTTGGCGAATAAAATCTTTTTTTCATTCCGTTTAATTTTTAAATATCCCTTAATCGCCAAATGTATTATCTCTGCTGAAATATCTTTATTATGAACCCTTTCGTCAATAATTGTTCCTACTTCTGCGGGAGTCAAGTTATCAGGCGCATAATATTGAGCAATAATTGTTTTTCTGCCTTTCGGGTCTTTGCCTTTTTTCCACCAGATAGTGAAGAAAATAATGAATACTACTATTGGTAGGAATAAAATCAAATTATCTCGCAAAAACTCTATTGCTCCAGAAAACTTGGAAGGTGGCGTAATTACTCCTTTCGGCACCCCAACAACTATGGTTAAGCCCTGATATGAGGACAGCGCTGTCTGGGAAAACTCAATCATTCCTGATGGCTCTGATGAGATAATAACGCTGGAACATTTCTCTATGCTTCCAATTGCTCCGGCAAAACAATCTGCCTTAATTGATTGAATATTAGTTGCTTCCGGCAAAATCACTTTTGCTGATGATTCTAAAATAGGCACTTGCCATTCATTGCCTGTGGCATTCCAATAGATTTCATCGTAGTCCTGAAAATAATTTATCGCCCTCCCAATCTTATATCTTATAATATATGTCTTCTGCCCAGTAACATATTTGTCTGCATCGCCAATTTTGATTCTCTTGTATTCGCCTTCAGAGGAAATGGCAAATTTATATGGCTGCCCATTTTCATTGACCACTTCAATATCAGAAATTCTAAGATTATAATTTCCTCCCCTTGCCTGATACTTTATAGGAATATCCCTGTAAATGCCGTGTTTGTCAGCAAGTCCAAAATTATATTTAATTTGTTCTTCAATATTAAGAGTGCTGTCAGAATTAACTTTAATAATCACATCAAAACTATCTATTGCCTCATAAGCCATCACAAAACCTGCTCCAAACAGAGAAACAAAAATAATTGCTGTTAAAAGCGCTTTTTTCATAATTCCAATATTATTTCCTTTATTCTAACAAAAAATGACCTAAAAAGATATATTGGTCATTATTGTGGATTATTCCGCTTGACAGATGTTGTTGATAAGTTAAAATATAATTGAATCGGTCCCCTGCCTCACCCTAAACTCCTTTGTCCTATTTTTCTCAATCTACCACTGCCTGGAGAGGCATGACCGACTCAACCGTTCTTTTGAATTGCGCTTCGGCGCAACGCGCGTGTTAATGAGGGTGGATGCTATGCATTCACCCTCTGACCCTTCTCTGACTCGAGATGTTTAGAGAAAAATGTTTAGAGGTTGAACCTCTAAACATTGAGCCAATTATATTTCTCTGATTTTATCGGAGATTTTTTCAAATAGTTCTTTGTCCAAAGACGCTGGGAGGGCGTTTTTTGGTTCCATACAACAATTTAAAATTCATAAATATAAATCGGCAAGCTTTTGCTATCAGGCCTATCAAAATATGTCTTCCCTTTCCACTCATTAATGATAAAGGCATAAGACAAAACTTTTGCCCCATTTTTCATTTCTTTCTCAAATTTATTTTTTAATTTACCATTAATAGATTGTACTAAAGCATAAGTATATATTACATCCATTTCTGAAAGATTATACTTAAGAGCATTGCCAAATTTTATTTTCATATTATCTGACTTAAAAAATAATTCTATCAATTTCGCCCACAAAAAAATCGGCAGAGATAATTCAATGCCAACTATTCGTGATTCGGGATTCTTTTTGGCAATATATCTACAAACTCGCCCATCACCGCAGCCCAATTCACAAAATAACTCACCGGATTTTAATCCGGCCAAACGATTAATCCGCTCCAAGTCCTTCTTTTTACAAGGAACCCACGGAGCAATCGAAAAACTGGAAACCGTAAGAGACAACAAAAATATTAGAGCGATTATAAAAAATATATATGAAATAATGATTGATAACATGATATTTTATCGGATTAAGCTTATTCAGATTTCAAAAAAACATTATGGTTTTTCCTCGGGTTTTCCCGAGGCGCAATTTATTAAAAAATAGCGTTAAAAACCAGAGTTAACACCATTTTTTCTTCCATAATAATTAAATTAATCTATTTCTAAGACAATTTAATCATAATTTAAAAGGTTTCTAGTCACAAACCCATTGTTAACTAAAATAGACTCACCAAATCCGTGACTAGGGTACTTGGAACATATTCCTTTAGCATTCTCACAATTAGGCTCTGTAATAAAAATGGCACTTGCATAATCGGGGCAATAGATTTCAGCATCCTCTTTACTCATAGTACATATTCCTTTACATTGTTCATGGTTGATGCATTCTTTGCCAGCATCTTCAAACATAAAATCACAGTAATAACGAGCAGAAAATCCAAGGCTAACTCCTCTCCCATTCTGGATGATACACATTTTTCTATATAAAAATTCTGTTATTCCAAATGCCGGACTGACATTCCATCCATTACCATGTTTTTCATATTTAAAGTCTTCTATAAAAACAATTGTCCCAATTATTAAAATAATTAACGTAAATACTAGAATAATGATTTTACTTTTTGTTTTCATATATTAATATTTAATTAAAATAATTAAAATGGTAAAAATGGTGTCAAGTATGGTTTTTGTTGCCATTCTGGAAACCACCATTTTGGAAACCTGGTTTCCAAAATCATTCGATGTTTAGAGGTTGAACCTCTAAACATTGTGATTCTAAAGATTATTTTAAAAGCTCGGCCCACCTGCCGAATTCGCATTCCGGGCTGTGAGCCAATGGAGCAGGTTTTTTCAAAAACTTAATCGCTTCTCGGAATGTTCTTAAAATATATGATGGGTCAGTATCAATAATATGAATCTCTTTTTTGAACGGCAATCGGTCATCAAAAGAATCGTCCTTATCAACAGTATAAAATACTAAAACGCCTTTTCTTGGAGTGGCGTATCCGTTCTTCTCCAAAAGAAAAGTGTAAACATCCATCTGAAGCTGAAACCTGTCATAGACCTTGGGCACACTGCTTCCTGTTGACTTATAATCAAACGGCGCCAGTTTCCCTTTCCCAAAATCCAACACATCATCAAGCACTCCGAAAATGACTGCCCCTGTTTTTTCGTCATAATATTCCAATCCCTTGGACTTGTTCCGCCATTCGTTCAAAAGTTTTTGGTTTGAAAAAAGCTTGGCAGGAATATTGTTTGCTTCAAGTAAAGGATGCTTTCTATCTTTTGCTCTATGTTTGTCAAAATCACGCCTCAAAACCTGGTCAACCGCCAAGTTTAACTCATAAGGAAACGGCGCAGGTCTTTTGATTCCCCTATTCTTTTCCAGCCAAAAACAAAACGGACATTCAAAATACAGATTCAAAGAATTAGGCGAAATCTTTATCATTTATTTTTCTTTGAAAACTTGTAGCTTTCTTGAGCAGCTGCTTTTCTATAACTGCAATAATCGCAATCAGACGCCATTTCCGGAATCGCGTCCTTTTCAAGGCATTCTTTAATATCATGAATAGCTTGTTCTACCCAAGCGTCATCTCCTTTGTATGGAATTACTGAAATATCAAACTCAATCTTTTTATCAAATGCCTCTGTATCGGTCTTCCCATTACAATAAACAAAATATGATGTATCAGAAACACTAAATTCATTTCGTCTAAAAAGCCATTGATAGACCTCCATCTGTCTTTTATACCCAATCTGCCACTCTGCATCCAATGTTATTTCTCCAGCTTTTGATGTTGCCTTGTAATCCACAATATGCAGTTCTCCCTGCGGATTAACCCAGATATCATCAATTGCGCCCATTATCAAAAGATTTGTCGGCTCGTGGATATATTGAATCCCCCTCCTCGTATCCCGCCACTCGTCAATCCGCTTGTCTTGAAACGGCACTGCGTCAATCCCATATTCTTCCATTAAAGGATGGCTGGTTTTGGCAATCCGATGGACATCAAATTCTTTTTTCAAAAGCTTGTCAACTGCGCTGTTTAGAGTAAAAGGAAATCCCGGCGGACGGCTTACGCCCAAGCAACAATCCATATAAAAACACCTTGGACATTCCATAAATAAGCCAATTTTTGAACGGCTCACTTTAAACGCTCCCGACTGTCCCGGCTTAAAAATCCTATAATCCCTTTTTGCTTTGTAATAATCAGACATAATGTAAAATTAATATCTCAAAAATAATTTTCTTCATATTAAAATTGCTTAATGATTAACAGGTCAAATGGAAAAGCCCTATGACCTCCGCTTGCTCACCATCTTCTTCCAATGACTCTGCGCAGATTACATTAAATGTTTTTACTGCTTCTTCAGTGATATCTATTATCAGCTCCACTCCGGCTTCCTTGCACTTTTGTTTTGCGTCCTCTGTCACCTGCGCGACTCCTGACTCGCCAGTGCCGACAACAATTATCTCTGGCTCTTTTTCCAGCGCCCTTTCTATATCTTCCTTATCTATTATATGACTGTTCTTTCTCGTCCATTCCAAAACCTCTCCCTCCCAGTCAACTTCCACATCATAATTATATTCATCGCCTTCAATCATCATTTTCCCAAAACGATATTCTTCTATCATAATATTATTCAAGCTGATTTAATAACTCATAAATCCTTTGATTTGTTTTTTCGGCGATCGGAAGATAAGATTTTGTTTCTTCCTTCCAACGGAAAATCTTATGGAAATCCAGAGATGTTTCGGGAATAAAGTTATTTGACCGAGCGTTATCCAAAACATCGCAAAGTTTTATTATCCGCACATTTTCGTCCGCCTTGCTTATCTCCTGCGCTTTTCTTTTCTTATTTTCTAATTTTTCTTCTTCCGACTCACCCACCGACTTATAACGCGTTAATTTTTCAACAATACGGCTAACCTCCGGACCGAATAGATTATTTAGACGTGTAACTGTCAAGACCCCGTCTTCTATGACATCATGCAAAAAACCGGCACATAGCAAATCATTATCATCTATCCCTAATTCTTCAACTAAAATAAGGGCAACGCGGATAGGATGAATGATGTAAGAAATCCCGCTTGAACGAAATTGTCCGGCATGCTGTTCCTCTGCCAAATCCATTGCACGAAATGCCCTTCTCCTCTCTTCATCATCCAAACTGTCCAAATATCGGACAATTTTAGTCCTCTGATATTCTAAATCAATAAATTGGTTATCCATATATTATTATTCAACTGCGACAATGCTGTATGTAATAACCTTTTTCGGCTCTATGCTTTCCCACGGCCTAGTATAAGCAAAGATTATTTCTGACTGGCCTATGGTCATTGCTGTAAATGTAAACTTTTCATGACCTCCGGCTCCGACTATTTCCTCTGCTGATTCATCTGCAATATATTCTTTCCCCTTAAAATCAATATAATTAGGGTCCAGCTGTAATCCCCACTGAAAGCCAGTAGTTGGGTTTGTTTCAAGCAACACTACAAATTCATGTCCAACCGAAACCTGAACAGCACCCTCATTTGCCTCGGTGAAAATATAGTTCTCGCTACTTGTTGGTGAAACTGTTTTTTCAGGCCAACAAATGAAATCAATAGCAATAAAGATTGCTGATGCTAAGAGTATTATAACAATAAACAACATAAACAAACGATTCTTCAATAATTTATTTATCATTTTTTTAATGTAATTTATTAATTATCTTTTGACCTTTATTATATTCTATCACCTTAGAAAAAAGAATGCTATTTTTCTGGATGGTAATATTGTTTTTCCCCTATTTCTTCTGGGAAATGAGTTTGTTCTGGCTTTTTGCCCGGTACATTGTGGGCATATTGATAACCCTTTCCATACCCAATTTTTTTCATCAAATTAGTGACTGCATTTCGCAAATACAGAGGTACCCCAAAAGCGCCTTTTTTAGCATCTTCTTTTGCTTCTAACAAAGCAGAGTAAGAAGCATTGCTTTTAGGAGCAGTGGCAAGATAAGTCACTCCATGGGCTAAATTAATTTGTGCTTCAGGAAAACCCACATATTCAACAGCGTGAGCAATAGCTGTTGCCATTTGTATCGCCTGCGGGTCAGCGTTGCCAATATCTTCGGAAGCAAAAATTACCATTCTACGCGCAATAAATCTTGGGTCTTCCCCTGACTCCACCATTCTCGCCAACCAGTAAAGCGCGCCATTTGGGTCAGAATCCCTCATACTTTTTATAAACGCAGAGATTATATTGTAATGCTCTTCTCCTTTTTTGTCATAACGCAGAGCATGTTCTTTTAATATTTCAGAAACCTCATCCGCTTTTATAATATTCTTTTTTTCCGCTTTCAAATGGTTAACTATAAACTCCAAGCCATTTAATCCAACCCGCGCATCTCCGTCAGCAAAATTAATCAATCGTTCAAACGCCTTTTCTTCAACTTTTATCTCGGAATTGCCGAATCCCCTATCTTTATTTTTCAAGGCCTGCAATAAAATACTTTTCAACGCATCTCTTGATAATGGCTTTAACACATAGACCGCTGAACGGGATAAGAGCGGTGATATCACTGAAAAAGAAGGGTTTTCTGTTGTAGCTCCTATCAAAACAATCGTGCCATCCTCTACATAAGGTAAAAAAGCGTCCTGTTGAGCTTTATTAAAACGATGAATCTCGTCAATAAAAAGGATTGTTTTTTGTCTTTTAAATTTTAACCTTTCTCTAGCTTTTTCAATCGCCTTCCTAACATCATTTATCCCAGTAACAACAGCAGAAAATTTCACAAAATCTGCTTTTGTTTTTTTAGCGATTATCCTTGCCAAAGTTGTCTTGCCCGAACCCGGTGGTCCCCAAAATATCAAAGAAGTTAGATTATCATTTTGAATAGCCCGGCGCAAAGGACTGCTTTCCCCTACCAATTCTTCTTGGCCGAAAAAATAGTCAAAATCCTCAGGCCTAATGCGGTCTGCCAAAGGGGCATCTTTCCTTAACGCCTCTTCTAAATTTTTATCAAACAAATCATCCATATTGATTAAATTCTGGCATATTTGCGCATTTTTATCAACCAAAATGCGCCTAAGGCGCATTGAGTGGATTTAATATATCTCAATCGGTTTGCTTGACCCAAGTTCTATGAAAATCCAAATCAGAGAAAAAATAAATAAACTTGCCAAAAATATTATCAGAGCCAACAAGATAACATCTTTGTTTTTATTGACTAATTTAACAATTTTTGATAGCATACAAATATAGTTTTTTGTTTTTAATTTTTCTCGTTTAATTTTTAATTTAGCCACCCGCCCAAGGCGGGTATAAGAAAAATTAAAACTCGTTTACTCGTTAAATTTTTCTAATATGTCTAAAACAAAATCTTCTGGTTCAACAAGTTTAGGAAGAGATTCAAGGCCCAAATATTTAGGGGTCAAGGTTAACGCCGACCAAAGCGTCAAGCCAGGAATGATTATTATACGACAAAGAGGAACCAAATATGTGCCTGGTAAAAATGTTGGAAAAGGGAAAGATGACACTCTCTACGCAAACAAAGAAGGTTTGGTTAAGTTTTCAACCAAACGGATAAGAAGATTCAACGGAACCCAGCGAAGAGCAAAAGTAGTATCTGTGGAATAATTATTCTTCAGATGGCTCTCTTGGTGATTCTGGCTCAACAATAAGAGTAATCTTGGCTTCCAAATGGTGGTCAAGCATTATTTTCACAGGAAATTCTCCTAATTCTTTTATCGGCTTTTCCAGAATAATCTGGTCTTTTTTTATTTCAAACCCCATTTCGCATAATTTTTTAGAAATCTTCAAAGGCGTAATTGATTCAAATAATTGTCCGTCCTCCCCTGTTTTGACGAAAAACTCAATTCCCTGACCATCAAACTTTGAAGCAATTTCCTGGGTTTCAATCAAATGTTTTTCTGCTAATAATTCTTCTTTCTTTTTTATCTCCTTGAGTTCAGTTATGGCTGAAGAGGTTGCAAGCTTCGCTAAACCATTTGGAATCAAAAAATTCCTGGCATAGCCATTTTTAATGGATTTTACCTCGTATTTCTTGCCTAAATTTTCTATGTCTTTGAGTAGAATTACTTTCATATTTCTATCCTGCTATTTTAAAACCTAATTATTATTTCAATTCCTCAAGCGCCTTATCTAATTGTGGGTCTCTGTTTTCCTTATAGTCATCTTCAGTTATTTTTATTTCTATATCCGGGGTAAGCCCAATCTCATTAATCATCTCTCTGTTAGGAGTAAGCCAGTGAGCTACTGTAACCTTGAGAAGAGCTCCTCCACGCAAATCCACTGGCTCCTGAACAGAGCCCTTGCCGAATGACTTTTCTCCTATTAATTTTACATCATCTCTATTATCTCTCAAAGCAGCTGCTAAAATTTCTGCGCCAGATGCTGTTCCTTGGTTGATAAGTATAACTGTCGGATATTCAAACAAAGCTCCGCTACCAATTGCCCTATACTCTTTCTCATCTCTACCTTCTCCAAAGCTTTCAATGGTAACCATATCACCCTTATTCAAAAACCAGCCAGCCATCAACTGCGCTTCATACAAAAGACCTCCTGGATTACTGCGCAAATCAAGAATAATTTTTTTCGCAGAAGAATCCAAAATCTTTGGAACTATCTTTGAAAAATCAGAATCCAGTCCGCTGGAAAATTGATAAACTTTAATCTTTGCTATATCTCCATTAATAATTTCCCATTGAAAATTAGGAATTTTTATCACATCTCTTGAAATTTCAAATACTTTAGTATCACTCCATCCCTCGCGGAAAATAGTAAGCTTGACTGCAGTTCCTTTAGGTCCGCGAATCAGCTTGACCGCTTCGTCTGTAGCAATGTCTCGTGAAAATGAATCGTCTATCTTCATAATAATATCCCCTGGCAAAAGTCCTGCTTTCTGGGCAGGCGTACCCTCAAGCGGAGTCACTACCGTCAACTCCCCTTTTCTAATACCTATTTCCATTCCCACGCCTTCAAAAGAGCCGGCAATATCATCTTTAAATATCTGGCTATCTTCTGGATTAAAAAATACCGTATAAGGGTCACCCAATCCCCTCACAAGTCCTTGGGCAGCGCCATAAATCATTTTCTGATAATCCAATTCGCCCGAATATTTTTCTCCAAGCTTATACCATACATCCCATAATAAGGTAAAATCAGCGTCTGCTGGCAAACCCACTGGCGGTCGCGGAATCTGGTTATAGCCATAGCGATAACCAAAGCTAAAAACGAAAACACCGATAATAATTAAAATTATGCCAAATAGAATTTTCAAAATAAATGTTTTTTTCATTTTTTTATTTTATCCGTTAATGTTTCTATAAATACAATAATCCTTTTTTTCAAAAAACCGAACTGAATAAACATAAATACTATCAGTCCGCAAGCGGCCATAATCAGGTTTAACCCTCTCCATATCAAACTAAATGCGACCCCAACAGCAGAATCCATCCCAAGCCCTACAAAAACAAACGCTTGTGAAATCTCTAATGTGCCCAATGATGCTGGAAGCGGAAAAAAACCAGAAACATCTGTCATACTTCTTACCACGAACAATCGTGTAATATCAAGCCGAACTCCCAAAAATGCCAATATTAACCAAGCAGCTAATAAAAGAGCTGAAAGCTCCATTATAGCCAATATGAAAATTTCTATAAGCTCTTTTTTTGGCCTGCGAAAAAATTTTATAATATCTCTTTCTATTTCATCCAACGCGCCCATATTCTGTTTTATTATTTTGAGTTTATTTAAATAAAATCGCTCTGCGAATGTCTTGAACAAGCCCTTGCCAGACGCCATTTTCCTCGTCTTGCATATTATCAATAAGATTGCTGATATTGCCCCAGCCATTAACCCAAGTCCGATAATTTCTGCCAACCATGATAAATGCATATAAATCAACAGAAAGAAAATGCCCATAAAAAACACCATGATTATTAAAAAGAACAGTATTATCTCGTCTAATATAATGGAACTTATAATCCTGCTTGTGGAAAGCTTTGTTTCTTCTTTTAAGTAAAGAACTTTTGCTGGCTCTCCTCCGACTAACGATGAAGGCGTCACATAACTGATACTATAGCCAATGAACTTCGCAATCATTACTCTAGACAGTTTTGCGTCTTCTTTTTTATTTAAATGAATTATCATCCACCATTTATAGCCACCAATGATTACTATGCCTGTAAATAAAATGAAAATAGCTAAAAGCGTTTGCCAAGCCCTAATCATAGATAAAATGGAAACTACGCCTTCAATTCCTACTCCTCGGAGCGTGAAGTAAAAAAGAACCGCTCCCAAAATAAAAAATATTAGAAGCCAAAACCCTTTACGCATATCTTTTGATTATCTGATTAACTTACTCTATTTTGATTAACTTACTCTATTATATACTTTTCCAACTCCAAAAACAACAAAACGCACTGAATAAAAACAACGAGGCCGGGCCTCGTAATCTTTTATTAAATTTGTATTTTGTGTGAGTAATTTGTAGTTAGGAATAAATTTTTGCTTGGAAGCAAATGTTTGTTTCCTTGTCCTAATTACTAATTACTAATTACTCGCCCGCATCGGGCGGGCCAACTACTCAAATTTTTGTAAAGGCAAAAATTTATGTGCAGTATATTGAAAATAGTCCGAACGCATTTCGCCGCCTGCGGCGGCGAGGAAAACCCCCCACGAAATTCTGAAAATGCGGCGGAGCCGCACGAATGACAATTTCAAGTTTTTCTTTGGCTGCAAATAAATTTCGAGTGCACAGAGTGCACACAATTGTTCTTTCATAAAAGCATAAGAAAAGGAAACCCGCCAGAGGTCCGAAGACATAGCGGGAAGCAGTTGGACTGCTCAGTCCGTTGATTGAGGAACTTCTTAAGCCACAGCTTTCTTGAGTTTGTCGACCTGAGTCGCTATCTCTACTTCCAACTCTGCCGGCTTTGCCACGAACTCCTCACGCTGGCTGATAGAGACACCCTTGACGGTTTTGGCTACGTCAGGTTCCTTCAGCATCGCTTCCTTGTCTATTTCCTCCTTGGTTCTGATGAAGCGCTTCAGTTTAAGCGACTTCAGAGACTCCAGAATTGCTTCGACATCACGAAGCGATACAGCTGGCGGTGTCATGCGCCAGCCGAAGGTACCCGTTGGCACTTCAACTGTCTTGCTCTTGCCGTGATCGGTCAGCTCATCGCGATGGGCTTCAGCGAAAGCGAAGAGACCTTCGACAAGCTGTGAAATCTTTTCCTGATGATGCTCGTCTTCGACCATCGCCTTGGCTTTCAGTTCGTCCACCTTGGCATTAAGGCCTGACCGAATCTTATCGGTGGCGCGCTGCTCTTGCCCTATCTCCGCCAAAAACTGAGCCGCCTCATTTAAGCTCTTCGGTACAGCTACTACCGCTCTCTTGGGCATGGTACCCTCCTTTTGCAAATGTGCGTTCACCACGACACCCTCGTGGCAGGGACTACCAAGTTATTTTCGTAACATTAAACACTAACATGTGTACATGAAAAAATCAAACAGCAGATATTCTTTGCTGTAAAGCCCGTGCTCCAAGGCAAAACTCTCGGTACTTTCTCCCCCTACGGGGCAACATCCTTCAGCCGAACCACCTTCTTTAGCAAATCTGTCATAGCGCGTTTTAACTTCTTGTTTGATTTCTTGTCCTAATTACTAATTACTAATTACTCGCCCGCATCGGGCGGGCCAACTACTCAAATTTTTGTAAAGGCAAAAATTTATGTGCCCCCACCAGGACTCGAACCTGGAACCGCCTCCTTAAAAGGGAGTTACTCTACCAATTGAGTTACGGGGGCAGAAATGATTAATGATTAATGATTAATAATAATTAGAGCCCTTCTTGTTTTAATTTGTTTAACAACTCTTTCTGCTTTCTTGTCAATCTTTTCGGCGTATCCACTCGTATTTTAACATACAAATCACCCCTTCCATAGCTGGAAAATCTTGGTATTCCCTTACCGCTGATTCTAAATATTTTCCCTGGTTCTACGCCTGCTGGAACCTTAAGGAATATTTTCTTTCCTTTTTCCAACATAGGCGCCTCAATGTCATCACCTAAAGCTATTTGGGAAAATTGCGCAGGTATTTCAGTAAATAAATCATCTCCTTTTCTATCAAACACTTTATGCTCACGCACAAAAACTCTTACATATAAATCTCCAAAGGCTCCACCTCGCCTGCCTGCCTCTCCTTTTCCTTTAAATTTCAGCACCTGCCCAGAGTCCACGCCAGCAGGAATAATTATTTCTATTATTTCCTCTTTTTTTATCCTGCCATCACCCCTACAGACATTACAGATTTTTTCTGGAATATTGCCCTGTCCCTGGCATGAGGGGCAAATAGTATTGTGGCTGATTGTTCCAAAAACCGTTCTCTTTATCTCCTGAACTTGTCCAATTCCACGGCAGGTCTGGCATTGCTTTAATTTTGTTCCAGGTTCAGCGCCAGTCCCCGCGCAACGCCCGCAAATTTCATTTTTATAAATCTTAAATTCTTTTTTTGCAGATGAGAGCGTGTCCTCCAGATTAATCTCAACATCTATTTGAATATCATCTCCCCTTCTCAAGTCCTCACCTTTAGTTCTCCTTCCTCCAAAAAATTCATCAAAAATATCGCCCAAATTATCAAAACCAGAACCCTCTCTTCCTCCGCCCTGTTGCTGCGCCTGCTCCCAAAACGACCCAAAATCAAAATTAGAAAATCCGTTAAAACCGCCTTGCCCACCCATATTGTCAAAAGCGGAGCCGAATTGGTCGTATTGCTGTCTTTTTTCCTTATCAGACAAAATATTATACGCCTCACTGATTTTGTGAAACTTTTTGTCTTCTCCTCCTTTATCAGGATGATGCTGGTGCGCTAACCTACGATACGCCTTCTTGATTTCTTCCTGTGAAGCGCCCCTCTCAACTCCCAAAACTTTGTAATAATCTTCAGCCATAATCACGAAATTTACAATTTTCAATTTCTAATTTTCAATGAAATCCCAAATCTCAATTTTCAAACTTGAAAATTCGTAAATTGGTAATTGAAAATTTAACTTTTATTTCTCCGTGGTCTCCCCTTCCTCTGGCTTATCTTCTTCTTTCTTTTCTTCCTCGGGTTGACTAGGACCTGTCTGTTCTTGCTGGTTCTTATACAAATCCGCTCCGATTTTTTGGATAGCGCTTGAGAGCTCATCGCTCTTTTGTTTTATCTCCTCCATCTTATCACTATCTTTTACTTTCTTCAATTCAGAAATTTTATTCTCTATTTCCTTGACAGCATCAGAAAGAATTTTGTCCTTTGAATCTTTCAATGTCCTCTCGCAACTATAAATCAGCGCATCTGCCTGATTTTTTGATTCTATCAAATCCTTCTTTTTTCTGTCTTCTTCAGCGTGCGCTTCCGCTTCTTTTTTCATTTTTTCAACTTCTTCATCAGATGCTCCGCAAGAACCTTCAATTCTTATAGATTGTTTTTTGCTTGTCGCTTTATCAGTAGCGGAAACTTGAAGAATTCCATTCGCATCAATTTCAAAAGAAACTTCTATTTGCGGAACTCCACGAGGAGATGGAGGTATTCCATCTAATATGAATCTCCCCAGTGATTTGTTGTCGTTTGACATTGGTCTTTCCCCTTGAAGAATCTTTATTTCCACTGATGGCTGATTGTCAGCAGCTGTGGAGAATACTTGTGTTTTAGAAGTCGGGATGGTTGTATTTTTGGAAATAAGAATTGTGTTCACTCCTCCCAAGGTCTCTATGCCTAAAGACAGAGGAATAACATCCAAGAGCAAAACATCTTTCATATCTCCCTGAAGAATGCCCCCCTGAATCGCAGCTCCAACAGCAACAACTTCATCGGGGTTAATATCTTTTCTCGCTTCCTTGCCAAACATCTTTTTTATCTCCTCTTGAATTCTCGGCATCCTTGTCTGCCCGCCAACCAAAACAATTTCTTCAATGTCTTTGGTCTCGAGCTTGGCATCTTTGAGGGTCTTTCTCACTAACTCTATTGAAGTATCAATATAATCCTTGACCATATCTTCAAATTGGGCGCGGGATAATTTGTAATTAAGATGTTTCGGCCCAGAAGCGTCAGATGTGATAAACGGAAGATTTATATCGCTCTCCAAAGTAGTGGAAAGTTCAATTTTTGCTTTCTCTCCTGCTTCTTTCAGGCGTTGAAGAGCTAATTTATCTTTAGACAAATCTATACCTTGGTCTTTTTTAAATTGATTAACTATCCAATCAATAATTTCCTGGTCAAAATCGTCTCCACCCAGATGAGTGTCGCCGTTGGTTGCCTTGACCTCTACTGTATCTTCTCCAATGTCTAATATAGAAATATCAAAAGTTCCTCCTCCAAAATCATAAACAACGATTTGCTGTTCAGTTTTTTTGGCCAAACCATAAGCCAAGGCAGCTGCTGTTGGTTCGTTAATAACTCTCCTAACCTTAAAGCCGGCAATTTCGCCAGCAACTTTTGTCGCCTTTCTCTGCGAATCGTCAAAATAGGCAGGACAAGTGATAATGGCCTCCTCTATTATTTCTCCAAGCCGATCTTCTGCGTCATTTTTTAATTTCTGAAGAATCATTGCTGAAATTTCAAAAGGACGATACCATTTGTCCCCCATCTTGATTTCCACTCCAGCATCCTGGCTCTCTCTTATCTCATAAGGTAGAAGCTTTATATCTTTCTGCACAGATGGGTCGCTGAATTTTCTGCCCATTAATCTTTTGATAGAGAAAATGGTATTTTCCGGATTGGTAATCTGCTGCCGTTTAGCCAAAACACCAACCATTCTCTCGTTGTTTTTAGTTATAGTAACGATGGAAGGCGTGGTTCTTGCTCCTTCCTTGTTTTCTACAATTTCTGGTTCGCTGTTGATAACGATAGCCATTGCTGAATTGGTTGTTCCAAGATCAATTCCTAAAATTTTAGACATATTGTTTAGATGATTAATTATTATTCAATTATTGTTCACTGTTTTTCGTCTTTGTAACCTTGACTTGCGCCACGCGGATAACTTTTTCATTTATTTGATATCCCTTTCTCACAACCTCTATGATTATCCCGTCTTCTTTGCCATCAACTGTTTCCACCACTTCCTCAAAATGCGGGTTAAATTCTTTGCCTGACTCAATGATTATTTCTTGCACTCCGTGTCTTTTTAAAAAATCTTCAAAATACTTTTTAATCTGCAGAAATCCCTCAAGAACATAGGCCTTGCCTTGCTCTTTTTTGTCTTGTTTGTTCTGTTTCTCTGCTTGGTCAAATAAATCAAGTATGTCCAATAATTCCAAAATCCATTCTTCTTTTTTATAATCAAATATTCTTTGAAATTTCTCTCCCTCTCCCTTTTTATAATTCAAAAAATCTGCCTGGCTTCTTTGCCAACCCGCTAAATACTTGTCTCTCTCTTCTCTGATTTGTTTTAATTCCTTATCTGAAAAATGATCCTTTGCAGATCTTTTTTTAGTTTTTTCTTCCATCAGAACGAATTTGGTTCAAGTTTTAATATGCTTATTTTACACCAATAATCCCCTTTGTCAAGATAAAAATTATTCAAAAAATTATATCTGTGGATTATTGCTATACTTGGCAATCAAAATCTTTGCTATAATGTTTTAATGTCTAAATCATATAAAATCAAAATAACTATTTTTCTATTAGTGATTCTTTTGATTGCCGGCTTTCTAAGATTATACGGTCTCCACAGTGTTCCGCCGGGACTATACCCTGACGAAGCGATGAACGCCAATGACGCTTTCACCAATCCAGGCAAGGTATTTTATCCGGAAAACGGAGGGCGTGAAGGACTGTTTATGAATCTTGCTTTTTTGAGTTTTAAAATATTTGGACCAAGCCCATTTTCTTTGCGATTAATTTCTGCGATTATCGGAATAATCTCTGTTCTGGGCCTATATCTCTTGATGAAAGAGCTGCTTAAAAACATTAACCAAGGCGACAAAAATGCGGATTGCCTTGCCTTGTTGGCAAGCTTTTTTATTGCCACTTGTTTTTGGCATATCAATTTCTCAAGAATCGGATTCAGAGGAATACTCTTGCCGTTTATTCTAATATTCTGTTTCTATTTCCTATTCAAAGGATTGCGCAAAAAAAATATTTTTCTCTTGATTTTGTCTGGAATTATTTTGGGATTGGGATTCTATACTTATTCTTCATTCCGTTTAGTGTTTCTGGTATTGCCCTTTGCTCTAATTCCTTATTGGATTTCATATTACAAAGAAAAACAGCAGAAAAAATTTCTCTTATTTGTTTTTGCCTTTGCTATGTCTACTATAATAATCGCCCTGCCTCTGGCTTTCTATTTCATGGCTCATCCTGCTGATTTCTTCGGCCGATTAGGCGCAGTATCTATTTTCTCTCAACCGAATTTTATCATTGCTTTTGCCGAAAGTTTGGGGAGGCACCTTGTTATGTTTAACATATCAGGCGATTTTAACTGGAGGCATAATCTTTCCGGCTCACCGCAATTACTTTGGCCGATTGGAATTCTATTCCTTATCGGTTTCATTATCTCAATAAAAAAACTCTTTTTATCTTTTAAGAATAATGACTCCAAATTGCAATCCGTTTATTTGCTGTTATTCTCTTGGTTTTTTGTAATGATTCTACCCGGCGCTCTTACTTATGAAGGAATGCCTCATTCTTTGAGGACTATTGGTATAATCCCTGTAACAATGATTTTTGCCGCTTTTGGCGCTCTTTGGGTTTTTGAAAAAATTAAAAGAATAAAACGATTGCCGTCATTGGTCCCTGACAACAAATGGCAAAAATGGTTTATCTATCTAATAATTGGTTTCATTTTTTTAAGTTTATCTGTCGCATCAACTCAAAAATATTTCATTGATTGGGCGCAGAATCCGGAAATTAAAAACGCTTTTACAGAAAATTTCGTGAAAATAGGCGAGGTAATCAACGCGCTTCCAGATGAAATAGACAAGTATGTGGTAGTCAATGAATCTGGAACTCCTGTGCCATTTCCAGACGGCGTATCTACATCGGCCCAAACAATAATGTTTATTGAGAGAATGGAGTATGGAAAATTAAGAGCAATATATCTCAATCCAAACCAATTGGACCAAATTAGAATCGCTAACAATAAAATAGTCATTGTGCCTATGAAATTCAATGATGATATTTTGAACGAGCTTAAAACCATTTTTCCAGGAGGTAAAATGGAAATCAGTAATAATGTAAAAATATTTTGGATAAATCCAATTATAAATAATTAAAAATATATGAAACTAACAAACAAAACAACGAATATTATAGCAATTATTTTATTGGGAGCTTGTTTCTTAATGGCTTTCTTAAGCTCCCGGAATATGTCGCTTACAATGGATGAAAAAGCGCATATCCCATCCGGATATTCTTATCTTGCTTTCATGGATTATCGACTTAACCCGGAACACCCTCCTTTGGCGAAAGATTTGGCTGCGCTTCCTTTGTTATTTCTTGACCTCAATTTCCCCACTGAACACAAATCGTGGACAGAAGATATAAACGGACAATGGGATTCTGGCTCTGAATTCATATTCAATTCTGGAAACGACCCCGACCAGATAATATTTTGGACCCGTTTGCCAATGATGATTCTTTTGGTATTTCTCGCTTGGTTCTTGTTTTTCTGGGTAAAAAAAATAGGGGGCAATAAAGCCGGGCTAATGGCTTTGGCATTATTCTCATTTTCACCAACATTTCTCGCCCACGGACGGCTTGTGACTACTGATGTGGCTGCGGTTTTAGGATTTCTTATCGCCACTTATTTTTGGGTAAATTTTCTTAAAAACCCGACACGCAAAAATGTATTTATCGCTGGCATAATTTTAGGAATAGCCCTGTGTCTAAAATTTTCCCTTATTCTATTGATACCTTCTTTTGCTTTAATCACAATTGTCTATGCTTTACTATCTGGAAACAATCATTCTAAAAACAAACTGAAATCAGTATTAAGCTATATCGGGAAAGCCACAATAGCAGGCATAATCGCATTAGTTTTTGTTATCTGGCCAATATACCAATTCCATATATTAAATTATCCTATAGAAAAACAGGTGAGCGATACCCAACACATTCTTGGCGACCAACTTCCAGCAAGGATAACAGCCAAAGCAGCGTCAATCCCTATTTTAAGGCCTGTTGCCCAATATGCTCTTGGATTGTTGATGGCAACACAGCGAGTCGCTGGAGGCAACACTGTGTATTTCTTGGGCGAAGTTAATAATCAAGCATGGAAAGAATATTTCCCCACAATGTATCTCTTGAAAGCGCCTTTGGCCTTTCATATTTTGACTTTAATTGTGCTTGCGCTTTGGTTGATTTTTATAAGAAAATTCGGTTCTTTTAAGAAATCAATAAAAAGATCTTTCGAATGGACAAGGGGTCATATTGCAGAATTTTCTCTTTTAGTTATTCTGATTGTATATTGGTTCACTTCTATCATTGGTAATTTAAATATAGGGGTAAGGCATATTCTCCCTGTTTTTCCGATAATGTATATTTTTATCAGCGTTGGATTTTTCCGGCTTACAAATGAATTAAGAAAAAGGGAAATAAAAATCGCCTTAAATGTAGTTATGGCAATCTTAATGCTATGGTATATAATCGCTTCTCTGGCTGCCTTCCCACACTACATATCCTATTATAACGAACTGGCTGGCGGGTCTGAAAATGGCTATAAATACGCTGTTGATTCTAATTACGACTGGGGCCAGGATTTGAAACGGCTCGCTGATTTTGTGGAAAAAAATAATATTGAAGGAATAAATGTCTCCTATTTTGGCGGAGACAACCCGAGCTACAGATTGGGAGATAAGTTGATAGGAACATCAATATATAAAGACCCAGCAGATAATAAGGGATGGATAGCAATTTCTGCAACTTTTCTGCAAGAAGGCCGGGCAAAAGCAGTGGCTGGCTTTAAACAGAATACTACCGGATTTGAGTGGTTAAACAATTTTGAGCCAGTTGGCAGAGCTGGCTACTCAATCTTCATCTACAATATTCCATAACCAGCTATTTTAGAAAAATCTTATCAAAGCGGAGGTCAATATACTCCTGCGCTCCCCTGGTTTCAGAGTCAGGGGAGTTTTGATTTTTAAGCACCAATATTAAATCCTGAACTTGCAATTCAGAATCTTTTTGAGGGTTAAAATAGATTGATAATCCGTTTTCGGAAATTAGCGCCTCTATTTTTGACGAAGATATCTTAAACTCGTTGACTAAAATATTCCCTTGTTTCAACTGTCTAAAAACATCATTAATAAAGATAAGATTTTCTTCTGAAGTCACTGTCGTCCCTAACTCCATATTCTCATCAGAAACAATAACCGCCTTATTTGGGAAATATGTTTCCCTTTCTGCGGGTTGAAAAATAAGCCCTTGTTCATCTAATAAAAAGCAACTGCCAGAAGAGCAAAAAATTGCCTCTGGTTCGCGTTCAAAAATATTGACAATCAATTTATTAAAAAATTGCTTCCTAATTATTGCTTCTTTGGCTTGTAAGAATCTTTCCAGAATCAATGACTCTGTGTTCTTGGAATTAAAAACAATAATACTTTTGGTTGGAAAAAACAAAACACTATTTGCTGTCTGCTCTCTTATTATATCCCCCACCTCGTTGGCGCTTATAAATGATGTGCCATTTATTATTGTTTCCCTTAACTGAAAAACCGGAGAAAAAACAAGGAAATAAAATATTCCAGCGCCAGCGATAACTAATAGAACAAAATACCAAAAAAACCGATTTCTAAAAATTGATTTCTTCTTGCGCGTGTAGCTGCGCTTTTTTGCCTGATAATTTTGATGATATCGTTTTTTCCCCTGCATTGTATTAAAAACCCCTCTTCTTCTTCCTAACTTTCTCCACTATATAATTAAGCCAATATTTTGAGGAAATAATATAATCTTGTGTCTTTACATACTCCTTCCTCTCTCCACCAAAGCCCTGCTTGAATAAGGTGAGCCCTTTCCATGGATGATTTGTTTTGTTGTTTGAAGCAATTCCCCAGAAGCTATACTCTTTCAACCCTCTTGTTTTTGCTTCTTTTATCGCTTCCCATTGTAAGAGATAGCTGACTGGGATTTTGGCATATTTTCTCAAAGAAGCTCCTTGATGATAAAAAGCGCTATCTTGCCAAAAGATTATCATTGCCCCAGCCACAACTTCTCCTTTATATTTGCCTAAAAATAATAATGCTTGGTCATTTTTTAAAAACGATTCAAACTCTTTTTTAAGATAATTCAACGAAAACGGCACGAAATGAGCTCTCTCTCCTGTTTGCTGATAAATGTTATTAAAAATTTCTACATCAAAGGGGTTTACGCTCTTTATAATCTCTATGTCTGGATTATTGCCTGCCTGACGGATTAAATAACGGGTAGTTTTTCTCATATCTCTCAAAAGTTCATCTTCTGACTTATCAATATTCAAAACCCAACTTACCTCTGGCCTAATATGTATCTGCGCATCTCTAAACCCAAGTTCTTTGAAGGCTTTTTCATTCTCTTCCGTCCTTTCCCAAATCGGACACACTCTAGTAAATCCAACTTTCTCTTTTTTTCCTAACTCTTTTAAATATTCCAAAATCTCTTCTAATATTTTCGGCTTTTGGCTTTCGGCTTTTGGATTTATTATCGGTCCATGTTCAACCAACAAAAAAGACCCTCTTTTGGCCCTTACTATAGATGCTGAAAAAATTGCCAACAAAGAGCTATCTTGATAAATACCAAGTCGCCAAATTCTGCTTCCCATTAATTTTTGAAATTCGCCCCAATTCCAAGAATGAAGGAATGTTTTTTCTTTGCACTCCTTTAAAAATCCTTCCCATTCTATCCGGTTGTCTATCTCTTTAATCATTCCAATATCTTAACATATTCCTTCTGTTAAAAAAACCATACATTCTTGTCAGTTGTTATGCAAAAATTACCCGCCTTGGGCGGGTTGTGAGAATCCTCAATACTAGCGTGGCTTCCGCCATTTTACGAAAATTACGAGGCCGGGCCTCGTAATAATAAAAAAGTGGTTGGAAAACAATTTTGGAAACCAGCAATTTTGGAAACCATGTTTCCAAAAGAGTGCATTGTTCGGTGTGAGAACTTGCCGAGAAACGATCTCGGCGGAATTCGGCGGAATTGCCGAGCGTTATTTTATCTTGAATTGATTATTTATGGCTGGAGGATATCTTCTATCCTGTTGTCTATTGAGATAATGACATTGTCTATCTCTGGAAAATATTTTAATGTCTCTGTAATCTGGGCCCTGATTGCGCCTACCATACAAGAACCGCCCACCCCATCTCCCAATGTCTCGTCAAAATCAACAACTGCATTCTTATTTTCAATAATAAGGTTCTGAACTTTCACGCCAGGGTTTATGGCAGTGAAAAATCCTTTTTCCATCTCTTCTTCATCCGGGCCTTTTAACAACTCTTCAACAGCGAGCAAAACACCATTATCTATAGCGCCTTTTATTTTTCTTTCCAATGGATAAACTCTTTCACAGAATAATCCTTCTGGGTCTTCAATTTTATTTCCCCAAAAAAGAGTCACAGTGGTTGTTTCCCAATTCTCTGGATAAAAAAAATAAATCAACGCTCCGGCAACAATGCCGATTAGAACAATGACCAAAATAGAGAGAATTTGTTTAACCATATTTTTGCAGAGAAAACTCTGCGTTTAATGCTTTTCTTACTTTTTCCGCTTCCTCCCCTTCCCTTATAATTATCTTGTTTATTAAATCAACAATAGTTGATGGCTTTTTATATTTACACTTTCCTTCTACCACAAA
The DNA here is from genome assembly GCA_018900835.1 of Patescibacteria group bacterium. Taxonomy (NCBI): domain Bacteria; species Patescibacteria group bacterium. The sequence continues at coordinate 37,292 of JAHIFQ010000015.1, read as the reverse complement.
ATCCACTTTTAAATCAATATCTCTACTTTTTACAGCTGGTTTTTTACCTGAAACATTGGCAGAAGTGGTGATAATCGGGAATCCAGCTTGTTTTATAATCTCCATTGTTTCTTTGCTGTCTGGAATCCTGACTCCCAATGTTTTCTTTCCTGCAGTGACCAAATCAGAAATTTTTGATTTTTTGGGCAAAATAAAAGTAATTGGTCCGGGCAAAAATTTCTCCATAAATCCATGTTCTTTTTTTGTAAAAAATACGATATCTTCCATCATCTTAAAATCCGAAACTGCTATTAAGAGTGCGCTATTCGCAGGCCTATCCTTAATGCCTAAAACCTTCTTTACTGCTTTATTATCAAGCGCATTACATCCGATTCCATAAACCGTATCAGTGGGATAAGCAATTATGCCTCCTTTTTTTAAAATTTCCACTGCTTTTTCAATTTGATTTTTAACTCCTTTTATTTCAAAAACTTTATTTCTTGTTTTCGCTCCTTTAATTATTTTTATATCGTCTGTTTTCAAATTAAAAAATTCAGCTAAGATATTAATAACTGATTTATTTGCTTGTCCTTGTTTTGCTTCTGCTTTGACCCGAACTTCAAAAAAATCAGTTTCCTTTTGAATAACTGATTCCTTTTTTGAGTTTGGAAAAACCTTAACTTTTATAAACATTAAACTATATTAATACTTTTTCTCCTATAATAAAAGTGAAGTGGGGGCGAATTCCGAAAAGAACCCGCCCCCGTTGCGTGCCCGTTAACATACCGGGCACTCGCCGACCTGGATTGTCTGACAGAACACGGTTTGTGTTCCGCACTCATCGTTGTCGCGGGCATAAATCGTGATAGTGGTTTTCTCCAGCTCATCGCACTTGAGCGATAGTCGAGGATGGTCCAAGTCCAATGGCTTGGAGCCCGGCTGATTGCGGGTATCGTAGGTGATGATTTCGCCACTCGGCTTCCTCACCACCACTTGAATCCACGCAATGCCATCGGTCTCGGCCAGAACTTGCCCCGACTTAATCGCGAATCTGCGATTGCCGAGCGAGCGTGCCGAGGACCCAGCCTGTCCGTCACGAGCCACGATATCCATTATGTATTCGCTGTCAAGCTCAACAGTGAAGAGCGTGGGGTCGTGGAGAAAAGCCGCGTCCGTCCCTTGAATGAGGTAGATGTCGATATCCGCCTCTCCATCGCTCTCGCCATTGGGGCAAGGTTCCCATTCCACACTGACCGTGAATGGACATGACGCAGTTGCGCCCCTATCGTCCGTTACGGTGAGCAAACCATGGTAGGTTCTGTCTCCCTCAGCGTACCGATGTTCGGCCACTATCGCGGTCCCCGATTGGGAACTGCTTCCATCTCCGAAGTTCCAGCTGTAGAATACGATCGTCCCGTCCGAATCGCACGAATTCGTAGGGTCGAAACATAGCCACTCTGCCACGATTCCCGTGGTATCGCAATTGACCATCGCTATCGGCGCCTGATTCCCTATATACTCACAGGAACACAGAACAACCGCCAGCCCCAACGCCGTCAACACCACCGCCAACCATGCACACTTCTTCATTGCGTCCTCCTCTCTCTTTGCTTTCTTTTTTACTACACAAAAACCACAACTGTGCAAAAAACAATCCAGGTCTGGTTGTAAAAAAAGCTACTACTGTCTATTTTATATCATCTGACGATGATATTGTCAACACTAAAAGATGTTGATCATATTATAGATATAATACCATCAAAAAAATAAAAGAGGGCAGTCAGGTTGCTGTTAAGCGCCTGACTGCCCTCGTAATTTGCTTTTTTACTCCATTATGGAGCTACTACCTCGAACGCGTGAGAAAAGTCGCAAACTGGACACTCTCCACAGAATCCCCATCCAGTACCAGTGGCCTGCCACGACCCTGCTTCATTCAGGATGACCTCAATCCTTCCATTGGAAGGAATTTGTTGTCCAGCTATCCCCCAACTATCAAACGATTGAGGAATTCCAGTCGGAGATAGGAAGGTCAACCTGAACCGGTCTAAGTCCTCTGGATGATACCCAGAGCTGTGATACGGCTCTTGGTATCCAACCAGCTGGAACATCAGCACTGTCTGTGGATACGGCGTAGCCGAGATTAGCACATACGCAACTGGCGGTTGGTCACAGACCGGCGGCGGAGGCGGAGGAGGTGGTGGCGGAGGTGGAGGTGGCGGAGGCGGTGTCGGAGGCGGAGGTGGCGGAGGCGGTGGAGGTGGAGGTGGCGGAGGAGGTGGCGGAGGTGGAGGTGGAGGTGGAGGCGGAGGCGGAGGTGGAGGCGGCGGAGGCGGAGGTGGAGGCGGAGGTGGAGGTGGAGGCGGGATTGGGTTTGTTACCACGAACTTCTTTTCCATACAGTTGGCGCAACTGGGTTTACCAAACTCATCAAAAACTTGAAGTGTAACCCAGTATATTCCTATCTGCGAAAAAGAATGACTCGTTAGATAAGAATCTATTTCCTCACTGATACCGTCTCCAAAGTCCCATAAATGGGACCCTATCTCTCCATCCGGGTCAAATGAGTCAGAAGCGTCAAAATCAATCTCTGCTCCTGTCTCAACTTGATAGCCCTGACCGACTAACTTCACATCGCCTGACACATCAAAGGAGGCGACTGGTTCCTGATTAAACAATGCGCAGCTGGCCAAAAAAACCATAACTGCCCCGACCAATAGTGCTACTGCAACTCTCTTAAACATCGCTGACACCTCCTTTGGCGTCGCTTTCTTTTTCTAAATTAACAGAGGACAGTCCTCCTTAAATCAAAGTAGTATATAGATTGCCAAGGTACTGCTAATACTCACAACTTTTTAACTTTTTACTGATTATAATACTATCATATTTTTAGAATTTGTCAATGCTATTGACATTGGCGATATAATTTAGTATAATAACAATACGAAAAGGAGGGTGTTATGCCCAGAATAGACAAGTGGGACCCAAACCCATTCGTGGGTCGGGAAGGAAGCAAGGTGAGTAGGCGAAAGCTTACTTTTGGACAGAAGGCGTTCATAGCAACTGTCGCATTGATAGTCGTCGGACTCTGTATCGGAGTTGGATTTGCTGGCAGAGCACAATGTTGTCCGCCGCCGACCACGATAATCAGAGAAGTTCCTATTGTCGTGACAGAGACAGTGGTGATAGAGAAAGAACCATTGCCTTGCGCGAACCAAAACTTCGAAGTCGGGTTCAGTATGTTCGGGCCAGACACAATGTTACTGGCAGCCAATCTTGATTGGCGACCAAAACTCGGTAACCTGAATATTGGAGATAATGGATGGATTGGTCTTGATATGGCAATCGGCTTGTCTGGTGGCGCCATTGGAGACCAACCAATATTCGGCGTAAACGCTAAGTTCGGCGTTTCATTCGCTGACCCAGGACCATACTTTGATATAGCGCGATTCATCTGGTTCCCACAATGGACCAATGGATTGTACTACGAAGAAGTCGGTCTCCGTATCCCAGTTCTCGGTGCGCCTATCGGACAGATGTCAGCGCTCTTATATCTCGGAGCCGAAAGATTCGTTCATCTTTCACAACTCCTGGGATATGTGGAGAGCAATACCCTGCTTATTGGTGGCACAGCACGAATTTGTAGGTCTGGCTTCTCATTCGGGTTCCAAACCGAGATTCGCGCTAGTTACCAAACCCATGACTGTGAAAATTATGGGCTGGTCTGGGGTCTTGGCCTCAATATCTTCCTCTGGTTTTAAGGAGGACGCTATGAGACCACGACACACAACAGGACCTCCGCCAGAGATCTCGCATTGCGAGAACTCATTAAGCGGAGGTCCTATTCATTTTTAAACACTATCTTTAGAAATCCAATAAAAGTTTTTTTATTTTTTCAGCCGTGTTAGGCGAGATATTTATATGCGTAGGCAGATTTATAATCCTCTGGCTCACATCTTCCGCAACAGGGCAAGAACCTTTGATATAATTCATTTTATCTATATTTGTGCCAATAGGGACAATCGCTGATTTTCTCCATCCATCATCCAAGAAAATATTTTGCTTTTTGAAATATTCTAAAATATTGTCTGATTCATTTTTCTTACAAAGAATCGGAAATCTCATATAAATATTTTTTCTTTCATTGTCTTTTAATTCTAAAAAATCAAAGCTTGACTGGCTTAACCCTTGTCTATATATTTCCGATATTTTTTCACGATGCTTGTTAAACTCATCAATTTTGTTTAATTGTTTCAAACCAAGAACCGCCAATGCGTTCGGCATTCTTTTGGGAAAATATTTCGGCATTATCCCCTGCTTCTCGGATTTTGTCACTGCCTTTGAAATTATTTTTAATTTCTGTAATGTGATTAAGAAAATTTTTCCAAGCCCGAAAAAATTGTAAAAAGGCATTACTAAAACTTTAATCAATATTGGATGTAAAAGCTGTTGGAATACCCAATAAAAACATGGATATTGATAATCGCCTTGGATATTTTTTATTTTTTCAGCTAAGACAGGGTCATTAGAAATCGCCATTCCGCCATAAATAGAGGAGATTACTTTGTCTCTGCCAAAACTGAAAAATGCTGCTTTCCCAAATGTCCCAACTTTCCTATTGCGATATTCCGCGCCCAAAGAATGGGCGCAATCCTCTATTAAAATCAAATTATGCTTTTCACAAATTTCCAAAATTTTATCAATCTTAGCTGGAAAACCAAAAGTATGCTGGACCAAGACGGCCTTGCTATTAGAAGTAATTTTTCTTTCCAAATCCGCTGGGTCAATGTTCAATGACTCTTTTTGAATATCCACAAAAGCTGGTTTTAACCCAGACCAAATAATGGGATTAACTGCTGCGTTGCAGGTGAATGCCTGAACCAAAATCTCGCTTCCCTTTTCTAATTCCAAGGATTTCAGAATAGCCATAAACGCAGACCGTCCGCTGTTAAAGGAAAAAGCATTATTCACAGCCAAATAATTTCTAAATTTTTCTTCCAGTTTTTTAATTTCTCTCCCCTTTTTCCATTTCCATGGCATAAAAATCAATTTAAAAGCCATGTAAAAATCATGTTTCTGGACATTAGGAGATAATGATATAAATATGGGCTTCGTAAACATTTTTAGTAATTAACCCACCCGAGGCGGATAAGTAATTATTTATTGGTAAGTGATTATTTATTATTTATTAATGATTATTTATTAATGATTATTTATTATTTATTAATGATTATTTATTATTTATTAATGATTATTTATTATTGATTATTTATTATTTATTAATGATTAATGATTCTTTTGTCCCTTTCGGCGCCCTGCCCTCTAAAAGAACCACATCCCCGGGCTTACAGAATTCTTTTATTTTCCTCATAATCGCCTGCGGGTCTTTAATAAGCAAAATATTTTTACCTCCTGCCCCCTCTTTTATATCCTGAAAATTATCTTCAGTGGTTATGATTGCCAAATCACAAACTTGCTGTATTCTCCTCCCGATATCTTGATGTATTTTTTTCGCATCCTTGCCCAATTCAATCAAGCTCGGCATAACAATCACTTTTTTAGAATCCCAATTTTTTAAATAATCCAAATCCGCTATCACTCCGTCAGGATTGGCAGAATAACTTGAGTCAATAATATCCAAATTATCAATCCCTTTTTGGACTCTCATCCCTCCTTTCTGAAAAAGGTGGGCGCATACTTTAGAAAGTTCAAGTGGCTTAACGCCGAGTTCCTTTGCAATACAAACAGCTCCGAGTATGTTTAAAACATTATGCCTACCCAATAAATTGGTTTTACAATCTATGGTTTCCCCTGTTTTAAAAACAATCTTGAAAAAAGTAAATTCACTTCCTGTCTTGATGTCGTCTGCCCAGACATCAAAAGCCATGCCTTCCATATTTCTATTCAACCCATAAACTCTTTTCGCCTTGTTTGTTTTCTTGTAAAGTTCCAGACAATATTCATTGTCTCCGTTGAAAATTGCTATTCCATCATCAGGCAATGATTCAATTAATTCGTATTTGGCTTCAACAATTTTTTCCTGTGAACCGAACAACGCCATATGTTGAGCGTTAATGCCTGTGATAATCCCTATCCTTGGCTTGGTTATCCTGCAAATCGCTTTTATCTCGCCCTTCCTGTAGGCAGCCATTTCACAAATAAAATTGGTTTGTGAATTATTTATTTCAGCAAGCACGGTCCGAGCAACGCCCATTTCAGTATTAATGTGTTCTTTTGTTTTAAGAACCTCGTTATTACCAGAAATCAAGCTGTATAGAATCTCCTTAACCGAGGTTTTTCCGTAAGAGCCGGTAATCCCAATTGTAACAATATTGGGATTATTCAAAATTTTCTTTTTAGCCATAATAATAATTCTTTTCTTTAGAAAAAATGTCGGAATCTGAATTATTTCAAGGTTTAAGAAAATAAATAAAGGCAAAAGCGCTTCAAAGACCAATATGAACAAAAATGGGTCGCTGATAAAGCGCCAAATCAACAGCCCTTCAACCACGAGAACAAAGCCGAAAAGAACAACCATTTTCTGAGTAAATTTCGGAAAAACCCATTTTTGCTTTAAAAGTAGGCGCAAAGAATACATTGCAAACAGAAAATAGAGAACCAAAATTATCCATTCTTTTAATGACTCTTGGATAGGAAGGAATAACCACATTGCAATCGTAATTATGGCTAAAAAGAAAAATTTTGAAAATATAATTCCACTCCTCCTTTTGGCTTCTTCAAGAAATCTGTCCAACCGGTATTCTTTTAATTGCCAAAAATAAAGGAAAAAGACCTTCCTGCGGAAGATATGAAAATACCACAATAAAAGGATAATTGTGATTTTAATAAATGGATGTTCAATGGAAATCATAAAATTAAATTACTCGCCTTGCTATGCTATAAAGCTTATACCATGCTTTCTGAAAAACAATATCTTTAGAACATGGATATTCAAACCCTGTCCCGCCAAAACCTTTTTTAAAGTCCGTAATCCCTTGCCATTTCTTTTCATCTATACCCCAAAAATCAAACTTCTCGTAACCAAGATTCTTGACCATTTTAATCCTTTCCCACTGCAAAAGATTGGCTGCCTTTAGAGACCTATACTGCCAATCATTGGCTCCGTGAAGGCCAATAGCGGTTTTGTTAAAAAGAATCAGAATATATGAAGCAACAATTTTATTATTATAATCAGCTAAGCAAAGCTTGACCCCAAAATCATCACTGCTAATTTCAAATAATTTTTTGTAATGCTCTTCTTTAAATGGCGTAAAGCTATCTCTCTCTGATGTGCCCTTAATCAAATGATAAAATTCTTTACGATATTGCTCTTCAAATTTTATCTTGACTCCTTTTCTCTGCGCCAAGCCGACATTATATCTTGTTTTTGAAGAAAAATTCTTGAAAATCTCATCTTCCTCTTGAAGCAAATCCAAAATAAGGGTTTTTTGCGGCTGAATTCTTTTATCAGGAATAACAGCATTCAGCCCGTCAGGAAGAATCAATTCTGTGTGTGGCTCTATCTTCAAAAATATTGCCCCTTGTTCTTGGGCTATATTTTGTATCTGTCTTAAAATAGATGCAATGACTTCTTTTTGTTCTTCTGGTAATGATTTTTTTCTAATAATGGGACCGAAAGGGATATAAAGACAGGATTTTCGTCTAAGAGGGAAGGCCTCTTCAATGAGCAATGCCTGTGCTAAAACAATTTGTCTATCTATTACTTGTATCCTCCAAATTTGTTTGCCTAAAGATTGCTGGAATTTCCCCCACTCAAACGACTGTAAAAAACTTCCATTGTTTTCAAATAAAAATTTATTCCACTCTCGACGCAAGGGCTCATTATTGATAATTCTAATCTCCATTTTTATTTAAAAAATCCAGAATTCTTTTTGATAAGTCCTCGGGTATTTCAATGTGGGGATTGTGATTGCAGGGCAAAATAACCAAGTCCGAATGTTGTATTTTTGAATTCATAAAATGACCGTCTCTAAGAGGTGTAATTCTGTCTCTTTCTCCCCAGACAATCATGGTTTTAGCTTTTATCTTTTCAAGATATGGAGACAAGTCCTCTGAGATAACCTTTAAGAATGTTTCCTTCATCACTCCCATAACTTTAAGATAATCAGTACTTCTGATGATAAATCGGTAAAAAAATCTTCGGAATAGCTTAAATCCCGGCAAGAACGAAAAAATACTGACAAACGAAGCGATTGAAGACAAAATCCTCTTAAAAAATTTCTTTTTAATTGGCTGTGCGCCAGCAGAATCAACGAGCATTAATTTTATAATGCTGTCTGAAAATTGGGCTGATAATTTTATAGAGATTCTTCCACCAAAAGAATGGCCCAAAAGATAATATTGCTTTATATTATAAGTTTCCAAGAAATCCAAGACGAATTCCATATAATCTTGAACATCCCACGGTCTTGGCGGAGACCCACTTTTCCCAAACCCTGGCAAATCCAAAACAAATACCTGAAAATTCTTTGCCAAAATTTTCTGAACCTTAAACCAAGAATCAGAGCTCCCTCCCCAGCCGTGCAATATTAAAAAAGGAGTTCCTGTGCCTCCGATTCTTGTAAAAGTTTTTATTCCGTTAATGTCTACAAATTTTTCTTCCATGATGCTGAAACATCGTTTAAGAACAAGGCGCGAGGCAATAAGATTTCAGGGCGGCTCCCGGAAACAGATGGGTTTGTGCGAGGATATCCGAGTACCTTATCCCAATATATATTTCTTCCCCATATATTTTCTAAGCGCCTTCGGAATTACGACACTCCCATCTTTCTGCTGATAATTCTCTAAAATTGCAATAATAGTTCTGCCAATTGCAAAACCAGTGGCATTTAAAGTGTGGACGAATCCTGTCTTGTCGCTTTCTTTATACCTTATCCCTAGACGCCTTGCCTGAAAATCAGTGCAGTTTGAACTGGACATTAATTCCCTGTATTTCTTTTGAGAAGGAATCCATGCCTCTATATCATAAGTTGAAGCAGACGGCCGAGCCATATCTGCGGTGCAAAGATGGACTAATCTATAAGGCAGTTCAAGTTTTTGCATCAATTTTTCTTCAAGGGAAATAAAAAATTGATGTTCTAATTGAGAATCATCTGGTTTGGTGAAGCTAAACATTTCTATCTTATCAAACTGATGGACTCTGAATATTCCTTTCGTGTCTTTCCCATAAGAGCCGGCCTCCTCCCGAAAACAAGAAGAGAAACCAATATATCTCTTGGGCAGTTCATTTTTATCAAAAACTTCTCCTTGGTGCATAGACCCAAGCATCTGTTCAGCAGTGCCAGCAAGATACAAATTATCTTTTTCTAGGAAATATCTTTCAGCTCTATCCTCCTCTGTGTCTATATATCCCATTGCTTTCATCATCTCCGGTCTAAGCAAGGTCGGCGGAACCACAGGGATAAATCCTTCCTTCAAAAGCGTATCCATAGCCAATCTGATTAAAGCAAACTCCAATAAAACTGCTTCATTTTTTAAAATCCCAAAACGAGCGCCTGAAATCTTAGCTGCTCTTTCTGTGTCTATCAAGTCCAATGCCTTGCCTATTTCCAAATGGTCTTTTGGTTCAAAATTAAACTTCGGAACCTTGCCCCACTCCTTGATTACTTTTTTGTCCTCCTGATTTTTTCCAACAGGCACATCATCAAGAGGAATATTGGGTATTAACGCATAAAGCGCTTCAAATCCTGTTTCTATAATCTTGAGCTGGTCCTCTTTTGTCTTCAAACCCTCTTTTATTTTTCTGGCTTTATCCAAGTCATCTGGCTTGCCTTTCTGGGAAGAAATCTCGTTCCTCTGGGAACGCAATTGCTCCACTTCCTGAAGAATCACCCGCCTTTCTTTTTCCAACCCTAAGATTTTTTCAATATCTATATCCACTCCTCTTTTTCCAAGGGCTTGTTTAATTAATTCCGGATTTTCTCTTAGTAATTTTATATCAATCATAGATAATAAATTAAAAGTTAAAAATTAAAAGTATCAATAAAAAGTATAAAATATTTTGGACTGAATGCTGAAACTTTTAATTTTGGACTTTGGATTTTTAACTTCCTTTTGGTTTCATTGTCGGGAATAAAATCACTTCCCGAAGAGAATGAGAATCAGTTAGAAGTGTTACGAGCCGGTCAATTCCCATACCGAAACCAGCTGCTGGAGGCATTCCATACTCCAGTGCTTCTATAAAATTTTCGTCAATTCTCATTCCTTCTTTAAATCCTTTCTTCCACATTTCTTCTTGCTCTTCAAATCTTGCCCTCTGGATGCTTGGGTCATTTAACTCTGAAAAAGCGTTCACCATTTCCCATCCTCCGATAATCAATTGAAAATTCGCCAATCGCTTCTCGTCTTTGGCTTTTGCTAACGGAAAATTGCCGTGCGGATGATGGATAACAAAAGTTGGGCTCCAAATTTTATCTCTGGAACATTGTTTGTAAATTTTATCCGCTATTTCTGCAAAACCCTCGCCTTTTTCAATTTTTATATTCATTTCCCTTGCCTTATCTGCCAATGCTTCTGGATGGATTGTTTCCAAATCAATCTTGGCATCTTTCTTAATAAGCTGATAAAAATCAACTCTTTTCCAAGGCGTTTTAAAATCAATCGTTTTTCCTTGATATTCCAATTTTAAAGTTCCAAATACCTTTTTAATAACTGATTCCAACATCTGCTCAGTGAATTTCATTAATTCCTTATAATCCGCATAAGCCCAATAAAACTCCAAAAATGTAAATTCCGGATTATGGTATCTGTCCATTCCCTCGTTCCTGAAGTTTCTGCCTATTTCAAAGACCTTTTCAAATCCGCCGACAAGAAGTTGTTTTAAGTAGAGCTCTGGCGCAATTCGCAGGTACAAATCAATATCTAAGGCGTTTAGGTGGGTTGTAAATGGCTCGGCCTTGGCTCCGCCATATATTGTCTGTAGAATCGGGGTCTCAACCTCAAGGAATCCCTGTTCAATAAGGAAAACTCTTAATTCGTTTATTATCTTATGCCTTAAAACGAATTTTTCTCTTACATCTTTATTAAAAATAAGGTCAAGATATCTTTTCCTGAATCGATCTTCAACATCTTTCAAGCCATGCCATTTTTCAGGCAAAGGCAAGACTGATTTCGCCAAAATTTTAAAATCATTGACTAAAAGAGTTTTCTCTTGGGCTTTTGTTTTAAATAATATTCCTCTTGTTTCAATAAAGTCACCAACATCAAAATATTTATGAAGCAATTCATATTTTCTGGGTCCCAAATTATCTTTTTTGAAAAACACTTGGATTTTATTCGTTCCATCTTCTATGTCTGAAAAAGTTGCGCCACCATGCCCGCGGAACGATTTAATCCTGCCAGTTAAAATAATTTCTTTTTTTGCTCGTTCTAATTTTGAAAAATTATTTAAAGCATCTGAAATTGTATGAGTTCTCTTTGTGGTCAAAGGATAAACATCAATACGAGCATTCTGCATTGCTTTTAGTTTTTCAATCCTTGTTTTTTTGACTTCATCTATCTGTGGCATTTAAAAAATATAATTAATTACTAATTATTGATTATTAATCAATTTTACGATATTTACCCTCAAAAAGCAACACACCTTTCTTGCCGAGAAACGATCTCGGCGGATCTCGGCGGATGATATTGGCGGGTCTGTGGATAACTTTCCCCCAAAAATTACCAGCCCTGGGCGGGTTGTGAGAATCCTCAATACTGGCAAGGGTTCCGCCATTTTACGAAAATTACGAGGCCCGGCCTCGTAATAACCTCGTAATAACGGGCGGGTAATAATATATTGCTACTATTCTGTCAATGTTGGAACAACTTCTTCTCCTCTGAAATACCATTCTAAAACCTCTTTTACTGTCGGCGCTACTGCCACATGCATCCCCAACCCCTCTTCAACCATCAATGTTAAAACAATTTGCGGGTCGTCATAGGGCGCAAACACGGTTATCCAGCTGTGGTAGTATCCCTCCCGCGGAATTTCCGCAGTACCGGTTTTTGCTCCCGCTTTTACTGGCAAACCGTTGAGAACCGTTGCCGAGCCGTAAGTAACTGTCCCCCTCATTCCCTCTTTGACAATATCCAAATTGTGTTTATCAATAAAATTATCTCTTATTACAACAGGCAAAAACTCTTCAATTATATTTTTATCCTTATCCACTATTTCTTTGGCTATTTGCGGTTTGAATAAAGTTCCGCCATTAACAAGCGCGGCAAAAGACGCAACAACTTCCAATGGAGTTGTGGATAAAAATCCCTGACCAATAGAAAGATTATAAGTATCTCCCGGCATCCAAATGCTGTCAGGCGAAGAAAATTTCTCTTTTTTCCATTCCCTGTCAGGAACAAAACCAGCTATCTCGCCAGGCAAGTCAATTCCTAATTTCTCTGCCCACCCAAAATATTCCAAATATTCTTTAATTTTATCCGCGCCAAGCCCCTGAAAATTTTTGTACCCACCTCCTATTGTGTAAAAGAAAACATTACAGGAACGGGCAATTGCGTCTTTAATGTTTGTAATGCCATGGGTCATCCAGTCCTTGAAGGTAAAGGGTTGGTCCGGATACCATGGATTATCAATCACAATTTTCCCTTCACAATTTACAATTGTATTTTCTGAAATAATATTTTCTTCTAATGCAGCGCCAGCTATTAATGGCTTGATAGTTGAACCAACCACATATCGCCCTGCTATCACCCTATTCAAGAACGGCATATCTTTGTTATTAGACAACGCGCTCCAATCGTCCTGACTGATTCCTTCACTGAAAAGATTATTATCAAAACCTGGAAAACTTACCAAAGCTAATATACCTCCTGTTTTAGGGTCTATGGCAACACCAGCAGCCCTTTTCACTCCCGCATTTTTAATCTGGCTGGACATTGTGTTATAAAGTTTCTTTTGCAAACCAGCATCCAGCCAAAGCACTAAGTTATCACCCGGCTCCGGGGACTTAGCCATTTCTTCCGACATAATTTCTCCATAAACATCTCTTTCTGATTTCATTTCGCCAAGCTCTGGAGACAAATAATCGCTGTAAAAATCCTCTAAACCAGCGTTTTGCCCACTCTCTCTATAGTATCCAATAATATGCGAAAATACTTGACCATCAGGATATTCTCTTGCCCCCACATTTTTGATGCTAAACCCTTTAAGCTCATCTGCGTTGGACTCAAACAGAATAAGTTTTTGGTAATCAAGATTTTGAGATATTAAGACCGAACCATTTTCAGTATTATAGATTTTCTCCTCTATGGCCTCGGGTTTTACTTTTAAAATCCAAGCAATTTTGGTAAAAATGGTCTGCTTTGAGTCCTCTATCGCCCCTAATTCGGATTTGTCAAAAAATAAATCATACGAAGACCGATTATAGACCAACTGCTCAAAATTTTTGTCATAAATAATCCCCCTCTGCGCCTCCAGCTTGCTCACTACAAATTTATTTTTCTGCGCCAATATGGAAAATTTATCATACTGAATGATTTGGAATTGAAAATTCTTCACAAAGACAACAATCGCAAAAACAAAAAAAATCAGCCACAGAATTTTGAGCGACCTTGATTTGATAGGCACCTCCAGCTTCTTTTTAAAAGGCGTCTGTTCTTTTCTTTGAACCAAAGCATCCCAGAATACTTCTTCTGGCTCTATCTCCAACCCCGAACTTTTTATCTTGATTTTATCTAATCTTTTTCCTGCTTGGAACATTGAATAATCTTAAAGTCCAATAAATTATTATGCCTGCCAAAAAATTAATGATAATACTGAAGACATTAAAAGATAATCCACGGGTCACCATGGCAAGGGTTATGGATATTTCATAAAAAAGTAAGCAAGAAAACAAAACAAGGGCGAAGCTTATAAACCTCTTTGTTTCAAGTAGCGGTTTTATGGATTTGATCGCAAAGGCAACCAATATTCCAATCAAAGTAAAGAATCCGAAAAAATATGATGAAAATAAATCCAAATAAAATCCTGCCAAACCGCCCATTACTAATCCTGATTTGTCTTTATATTTTTCAAAAAAATTCAAAAATATTATGGCGACTAAAATTGGATTCCAGATTCCGCCTACTATTTTAAAATGAATTAAATAACTGGCTTGAAAAACAGCCAAGAAATAAAAAACTATAAGCGAAATGATAATTTTGACTGACTGCATCAGTTAATAATTACGAATAATAAAGTTGCATTTAGGACTTTGAAAAAATTATCTATTTTAGCTGTTTGAAATGGCTCTGCGTCAGCATTACTTGTCTCGCTAATGGTTCCAATCAAAAGCCCTATTGGATACCCGCCCTCTGGCCCACTAGTATAGACGAGCGCTCCAATTGGAATATCTACATCTTTTGGCATCAGGTCTAAAGTCAATTTTTCGTCACCCTCGCCCTTAGCAAGCGCTTGGATATTTGTATCAGCTATTTTCACTCCGAATTTTGTTCCAGCATCAGTAGCTAAGCGCACCTGACAAGAATCTTGATAAACCTCCGCAACCTTACCAACTAAAACTTTTTCATAAGTGATTACAGCCATACCTTCGCTTATTCCATCTTGTTTGCCTTTATTAATAATCACATAATCCATCATCGCATCTTTCGCCAGAATAACTGTTTCTTTTAATTTAAATTCTTCAGCAAGCCCCAATTCTAACGCATTGCGCAATCTCTGATTTTCTTCTTCAAGTTCTTTAAACCCCAAGAGGTCTCCCAATAACGCCTGATTCTCCTGCTTTAGATTCTGATTTTGAATTTTAATGTTTGTGGCGTTAAAAAAGCCAATCCAAAAATTTGAATCGTTCTGTCCTTTTTCCCAACACCACGATTCCAATGAATTGCTTATAGAATGGAAAACAGACCTAATCGGTCTGTGAAGGAAAACAAAAATCATTATTACAAAAATCGCGACAACTAACCAAAAAAACTTTTGATTTTTCTTAATCCAATACATCATAAAAATAATCGTTTTGTTATTCTAACAAAAATCAAGTGTTTTTGAAAGTATCGCACAAGAACTAAAAAGCATAGTCACTGTAAGAGAGCTACCTACTTTCGCGCAAAGCACTATCATCGGCCTTGGAAGATTTCACTTCCGAGTTCGGTATGGGATCGGGTGGAGCACTTCCAGTATAGCCCCCTTACAGTAACTACGCTCTTTTTTTGTTAAGGACTCTTAAAAAGGAAATCAAGGCACAATATATTAATGACTAATTAGTACCTCTCGACTAAACTCTTTACAGAGCTTACATCTAAGGCCTATCAAGGTTGTGATCTCCAACCTGTCTATGAGGATTAATCTTGGGAGGGGCTTCCCGCTTATATGCTTTCAGCGGTTATCCTGTCCTAACTTAGCTACCCAGCAATGCCCTTGGCAGGACAACTGGCACACCAGAGGTTAGTTCGCAGAGGTCCTCTCGTACTATCTGCAACTTCCCTCAATCCTCGTCGCTTGCGGTAGATAGGGACCAACCTGTCTCACGACGGTCTGACGTATATTCTTGTATTACTACAAGTACGGACTATAACTTATCAAGTGCGTTTTTCAAAGCACTTTATCGACGTATTATGATAGTTTAGCTCTTTATAAGAATTTACCTACCATCTCTCATTTTTGAGAAGTCTCTACGGGGACAATTTTGTATCTCATTGACGGGATGATATGAGAAGATATGATATTTATCAATTTAGCTGCTTCCTGTTTAGGAAACCTCAATCGAAACTTATCCCTATCTCTCTGTTTCCATCCATGATGAATCCTTAATCTTGAAGTATTATCCAAAGATCTGGATTCTAATCTCCCGTCTCCCAAAAGACATCCGAATATTATCTCTTTTTGCTGTTTAGAGAGATAAAATTGTCTTCCCACGGTATTACCCATTCTTTAATTTTACCACAAAAGAAGTTGGGCTTCACCGTTATTAGTCGATTTAGACTGGGCTCATTTTACACTTACCCAGCTCGCGTAACACTTTAAATGGCGAACAGCCATACCCTTGGGAGCTGCTTCACCCCCAGGATGTGTTGCATTTTACCCACTATTTCTAGTAGAATAGACTATACCACCATCCGCCAATATCTTAAAATCTTGGCGGCGATCGGCGTTTGATAATGGTTGTCCAACTTAGATCGCCACTATCTCATCTACTTATCTTAAAAGTAGATTCAGTCGTTACGGGGTCAATCCAGCACATAAGAACTTATGTGCGGGACGACTTCCCACGGTATTACCCATTCTTTAATTTTACCACAAAAGAATTAGGGCTTCACCGTTATGAGCCGATTTTAGGCATCTACCTCGCGGTAGAAGCGGCCAATCACTGTTAGCCGACATCGCTATTATCCATTATTTCTAATGGTATGGACTATATCTTCACCCTATAAAATAATTATTATATTTCATATTTGATAGGGGCTGGCGTGTTATAAAGGATATTCTAAAAAAGAATTCCCCTTATCAGCTGCATAAAATTATGCAACAAGTCTCTACAGGGTCAATCGAGCACATAAGAACTTATGTGCGGGACGACTTCCCACGGTATTACCCATCTTTTTCGATCTTGCCACAAAAGAATTTGGGTTTCACCGTTTTTAGCCAGTTTTTTGCCCTTCGAAATTACTTAGGACTATCCTGAGTTTTATCGAAGGATTTGGTATGACATTACTGTCATAGCACCCCGATTTGTTTTTGAGGTGCCGAACAGGGCCGTAGATGTGGACTCTCGGGCCCTACCAGCCTGTTCATGTTTTGGTTACATGGACTATATCTTCACCCATTGATATCTGTAAGATTACAACGGGGATCGGCGTATTGACATTCAGTAAAACAATTACTGAACGCCCCGCCTGCTCTTCCAAGCTCACTATGAGCATGGAATCATCGCAAGCAAGTCTCTACGGGGTCAAAGAAGGTAATTTATATCTCATCTGAGTAATCACGAACTCATTGATCAAGACATTAAATTTTTGTGTTTCCGAAGGAGAAAAATAAAGAACATATCCTTTATCTTTCTTATCCTTTAAAATACTTTTCAGCTCAAATCTTTCTTCAATTGACTTTTGAGCAACTTTTGCATCGTTTAAAGCAACTCTGCCTAGATAAAGATAAATAACCTTATCTCTGGCATAGTAATAACCATCGTCTAAATACCATATGGCCAATCCTAATGGATGCCTTAAATATCTTGAAAGATTTTCAGGTATCCTTTTCCCCCCTCCAGGATAAAATATTCTTCTCAATTTACCCAGAAGCGGAGACGCGGTAGATTGTCCTCTTACATAATGGTATTTTTTTTGGGTTTTGGGATGTATCCTGCTTAATTCTTTGACATTGCTCTGAAAAAATTGAGGAAATAATTCCATTTTCCATTTAAGATATTCTTTCTGCTTGGAAGAATGCTCTAATCTCAATCTCGCATTATTTTCCCCAGTTTTTTGCAAAAACCCATCTCCCAAAATCATTCCAACTAACGCTGACTCTTGTTTTTTGCTTAAAACCATGTTTTTCTTCTTGACTTCCCACGGGGTTGCCCTACTACCCCAAAACATTGTAGGGGTTCTCCGTTATAAGCCGATTTTTTAATCAAGAGATCTCTCTCTCGGGGGACAACAACCCTATTCTATTATTATAACATAATAGTTAGGTCTATCCCCGGGGTAACTTTTGTTTGATGATCTTCCTCGGTTCTATGAACCAAGGTCGGTTCACTAAGTTCCTCTTTCGAGACTGCTTGGCATATCCGCCTTGCAGTAAAGCCAGCTTATGCCTTTGTACAATCACTCCGATTTCCATCCGGAGCTAGCTGACCTTATAAACTTCTCCGTTACTTTTTAGGAGAAAAGCGCCCCACTTAAACTACCCACCAGACACTGTCTCCGCCTAAGGCGGGTTAGAACTAAGATTTTAAAAGACGGGTATTCCACTGTCGGCTCCACTCCGCCCGAAAGCGAAGCTTCAAAGCCTCCCCGCTATTCTCTGCATCCAAAACCAAAGACCAATATCTAGATATAGTAAAGCTCCCGGGGTCTTTCCGTCTAGCCGCAAGTATCCGGCATCTTTACCGGGATTGCATTTTCACCGAGCACCTCGTCGAGACAGCTCCCCAGCCGTTAAGCCATTCATGCGGGCCAGAAATTCACATTACTCCATTATTACTAATGGTACAGACTATATCTTCATCTTATTCAGAGAATATAGAATCATATTCTTTTGATAGAGACGTCTTCCAGAAGGATTCATATTAGAGACTAATTCAGCGATTTCGATTAACCCCTTCTTCCTCAAATGTTCTCCTCTTCTCATTTTCTGACAAGCTTTCTTAAAGATTTCAAAATCTTTTTGTCTGCCAGATTGTAGGGGATATATTTCGAAGTGAGGGATTATCTTTGTAGTTAAATCACTCAAGTTTCTTGTCTCGTATTTCAGCGTCTTATCGCTGACATTTTTCCTAATAAAACCACATTTGAAATAATTCCTGATTAGATATAACACTTCTGATCTGTCTTCGTTCTGTGAGACAGAAAAGCTTGCTACTACTTCCCACCCCACTATATTTCCTTTACGTGGTCTCATTGAGACACAAAAACTTCCTTCTCCGTCTACGTATCCACTTATATAGGATTCTAAATTCACTTTATTAAGAGTCGGCATATTATGTTGGTTAAATTTTCTTTTAGAAAACTCCCCATCATCCTAATTGCTTAGCAATTAGAGTCGTTACGGGGTCAATCCCGCTCTTTCTAAACTTCGAATCTTAACCGCCTTCATTATCTACTACTGCTAAACAAGTAGAAAAACGGTTTTCAAAATATAGAAAGAGCGGGACGACTTCCCACGGTATTACCCGTTACTTCTATTATTATAACATAGAAATAACTTGGGTTTCACCGTTATTAGCCGAATTTTTTCTAGAGATCACTCTCTAGACAGGCAATTTCTTACCTGGCAAGGGATTACGCTCAGGTCTGTTACTTTCCCAACTTTTTCAAGCAGGTACTAACCCAACACATAATTTATGTGCGGGGCGGAGCGAGTATTTAAACTCACTCTCTCTACCTCGCAGTAGAGCTCGGACTATATCTTACCGTTATTATTTTTCGTTTTTGACAAAAAATTAACGGTCTCGGCGTATAGTCTCTGAGGATGATAGAAATTTTGAAGCGGATGATTGATTAAATGGTTTTCTGTGGGTCATTCCTTCCACAATTTTAGCAATATTTCTCATGCCGTCTATACTCAAATGTTGACTTGTCTCTATGATTTCAGCTCATAGAGCAAATCTATTCCTTTTTTTGCTTGAGAAACATTAAATTCTGGAAAAACTTGCCAACCCATTTTGGCTCTTGGAGAACGGAATATATTGATCAAAAATGATCCTTCTCCATCTACAAGGCCGACTATCCATCCACACATTTCTATCCTTTCCTGCTGATTATCTGCACTGGAAGCATTTTTACTTGGCATAATATTTAAGGGCCAACTACCCCTTTAAATTATTTTACCATAAGTAGCTCCAGATACTCCAGACTTTCCAGCATATAGCCGAGTTTTACAAAAGCATCGTTGATACCTTTGGACGATTATAGTTATCGCCGACGTTTACTGGCGCTTCGCTCGCTTAGCCGCACACAAAAGTGCGCGACCGACGAGGTTAACGTTCCAGCACTGGTCAGGCCTCAGCCCCTATACATCCTCTTGCGAGTTGAGCAGGGACCTGTGTTTTTGATAAACAGTCGCCAGGGAAACTTTCGCTGCGCCCCATGAGATATTGCTACCTCACAGGGAGACCTTATCCCGAAGTTACGGTCACTTGATTGCCGAGTTCCTTGACGAGGTTTCACTCGTTCACCTTGGCACACTAACGCCTACCCACCTGTGTCGGTTTTTGGTACGGTTCCAATTCTTTTAGCTCTTGAGAGCTTTTCTAGGAAACTTGCTCAGCGGAGTTCACCCGTCCGAGGACGGACTTCCTGTCAGCTCTTGCCAAAGCTCAAGCCAACAACGTGAATCCAATAACTCGCCCCGCTTACTAAATTCCGCACTCTCTTGAAAAAGAATCGGAGGGCCGGAATATTGACCGGCTGTCCGTTCGGATACGCCTTTCGGCTTTTCCTTAGGTCCGCCTAACCCTTGGCTGATTGTCATTGCCAAGGAAACCTTGGGTTTACGGTGTTCCGAGTTTGCATCGGAATTGTGGTTACTCATGCCAACATTCTCACTTCTCTCAACTCCACCAAACCTCACGGTTCGGCTTCAGTGTCGAGAGAACGCTCCCCTACCACGCCAGCGCAAAGCGCTGACATTCCTATCTTCGGTATTAAACTTTAGCCCCGTGAATCTTCGGCGCAAAACTCTTTGACTAGTGAGCTGTTACGCACTCTTTAAAGGATAGCTGCCTCTAAGCTAACCTCCTAGCTGTCGAAAGAATCTCACCTCCTTTGATGCACTTAGTTTAAATTTAGGGACCTTAGATGAGGATCTGGGCTGTTTCCCTTTTGTCCACGAAGCTTAGCCCTCGCAGACTTACTTCTCCATAAAATACATTCTGGTATTCGGAGTTTGGTTGGAAAATCCGGATAAATCCAAGAAATTCCATCCAGTGCTCTACCCCCAGAAAAATATGAAGAGCTAGCCCTAAAGCTATTTCGGGGAGAACCAGCTATTACCAAGCTCGATTAGCTTTTCACTGCCTGCCCCAGGTCATCCCAAGGAATTGCACGACCTACGGGTTCGGACCTCCTCCCACCTTTCGGCGGGGTTCATCCTGCCCAGGGCAAAATCGCCTGGCTTCGGGTCTATAGCACACAACAAAGTCGATAAATCGACTACGCACTATTAATACTCGGTTTCCCTGTGGCTGTGCCCCAGAGGGGCTTCGCCTGGTTGTGTACTATAACTCGTTGGCTCGTTCTACAAAAAGCACGCCATCACCCTGAGCATAACAAAGTTATGCGAAGGGCTCTGACTCATTGTAGGCATAATGGTTTCAGGTACTATTTCACCGCCCTCACCGGGCTACTTTTCACCTTTCCCTCACGGTACTGGTTCACTATCGGTGACCGGTTAGTATTTAGCCTTAGCTGATAGTTCAGCTTGATTCCCGCCAAGTTATCGTTTCCGGCGGTACTCAGGAAAAATTTCAAGAAGCATAAAATCATTTTCGCTTACAGGGCTATCACCTTTTTTAGCTGCTCTTTCCAGAGCATTCAACTAACAATTTTATGAATTACTTCCTCAGCAATCCAGCCCTCTAAGCATGTGCCGAAGCACAACGCCTAAAGGGCAAGATCCTGATGAAATTTCCCTACAACCCCAAGCACATAATAAATTATGTACTCGGTTTAGGCTACTTCCTGTTTCGCTCGCCGCTACTAAAGGAATGCGTCATTGATAAACAATGACATTTTTTTCTTTTCCTCTGGATACTGGGATGTTTCACTTCTCCAGGTTTTGCTCGTACTGCAAGCAGTACGCAACATTGGTTTACAATGTTAGGTTTCCCCATTGGGAGATCTTCGGGTCAAAGGTTGCTAGGCACCTCACCGAAGCTTATCGCAGCCACGCCACGTCCTTCATCGCCTTCCGGTCCCAAGGCATCCACCATCTGCCCATAAAAAATAAAGTTACCTCGATTTCCTTTCTAAACTTCCTTAACTTTTGTTATTTATTTTTCAATGTTCTTGCCCAACACATCTGTCTTTCTATCCCTTTATCTTTACTATCAAAAAACCGCTTCAAGTGAAGCGGTTTTTTGATAATCAAAATCAAAATGCATCACATACCGCTTCCTTGTTTATTCATTATATAATCAGTAATACTATTTATCATAGCTACAAAGAAGTGTATCAAAAATTAAAATCTTGTCAAGTTTTTTCTGTGGATTAATCTACCTTGAGAATTTGCCCTTTAATTCGTGCAGAAAACCAGAAGCTGATTCCTTTCCTCCAAGACCAAATGCCAATCCTCCTGCAATGGCAAGGAAGGCGACAATGCCTTGGAAAATAACCAAGATTAAACTTCTGCCAATGCCTAATTGGATTAAAATTGCGGAAATACCGAATGTCCAAATAGCCCACTTGGTAATAGTCCCTGCCAATTTACTGTAACCCACTTTGGTTCCGTGAACACTTGCTCTTACTAATTTTTCTGAAATTGAAGCAATGATTACAGTGGCAACAAAGATTAACACAGCAGCCAACAGATTTGGCAGCCAATTAACCACTTGTCCTAAAAATGCGCTGAATTGAGTAAGTCCCAATACCTCTACTGAAATAGACAGCACAACTATCACGAGAATCCACTTTATCAATGACCCGATAAACTCGGATGGCTTTGCTTCAAATTCTGCTTTTTCCAATGCCTCTGTCCACTTCCTTGCCTGAAAAAGTTTATCAAGCTGCAATCTCTTTAGAACCTCCTGAATAATCCGTCCTATAAAAACAGCTATCAACCAACCGATTATGAAAACAATAATTGCCATAATCAGCTTAGGAATAAAATCCAAGAAGCCAATCCAAAAATTTTCTACGCCAGCCCACGCTATTGTTGTCCAAGCATCCATATTTTTATTAATTAAAATTTTTGTTTAACTTTTGCCCGACCTTTTTTTCGCCGACCTTATGTTCAAAACAATGCCCTCCGACACAAGACGGCTTAACTTAGTATTATAATATTTTACCTCATTTTCCAGTAAATGGGCTGTGGAAAACTTTTCTTCCACAAAAAACGCCCTTTCGGGCGTACGGGCGTTTTTTGTCCGTGGACTTCGTAAGATTTGATTGCTTCCCCACATAGTTTTATTTCTATTTATTTACTGGCGTAATTTCAATAGAATTATGATCTTTTTCAAATTTTATTTTATAAGCATCAAAGAATCCCTCTTGCCCCAAAATAGCAAACACGCCGGAAACATCTGCAAATCCTGCTGGAATTTCTATTTCTTTCTCTGTTCCTATAATCCGAAGTTGAATTTTATGGATAAAGGTTTTAATCTTGCCTCCTTCAATTCCGCCAAAAAACTCCTCTCTGCCTTTTTCTATATCTAATCCAATTTCTCTGCCTATGTCGCTATGAAACAAACATTTATCTGCCCCGGAATCAATAAGAGCATCGACCATGACGCTCTTCTTGGGACCAATTAACATAATGGGTATTATTGGTCTGCTAATCCATTTTCCTGTTGGGCCATTGCCAGGAATCTTAAAGTAAGAAAATTTCATAATCAAAAAGAGGGTATATAATTTACATCAAATGGGGGCAGTTTGATAAAAACATATTCCTTGTTTTTCTTTTCTGCTTTTTGTTTTGCCTCCCTCAGGTTTTTGCCAGTCCCTAAAACTTCTCTATGGTCCAAAGACAAAGCCACCCATTTGTTTTCATGAGGTCTTAATTTTTGAACAAGATTAATAGATTTCAAATTTGAATTCTTCATATTTTTATTATAACTCTTAGAATAACAAAGTCAATTCGTGGACCGTGCCAGATTCGAACTGGCGACCTCCTCGTTGCAAACGAGGCGCTCTACCAAACTAAGCTAACGGCCCGCATGTGGGCGCGGATGGACTTGAACCATCGACCCCGTCATTATCAGTGACGTGCTCTGCCAACTGAGCTACGCGCCCATTAGATTTTGTTAGCAAATGAAATGAGCTTTACAAAATCTTATGTCCTGAGGAGTCCCGAGCGAAGCAAGGGGCGACGAAGGACTATAAAACTATTTATACCGTAAGGCGTCCAATGGGTCAAGTTTAGCTGCTTTCCTGCCTGGGAAAAATCCAGCAGCCAAACCAACAGAAGTGGACACTACAATCAAAGTGATAATAAACCAAGCTGGATAGTAAAATAAACTAATTGATTTTCCTCCAAAAGCTCCGGCAATTATATTTATTGTCAAATTAAATAAAGAGCCACCCAAAATTCCGAGTATCAATCCAGCCACTCCACCTAAAAATCCCATTACTGTTGCCTCGCTCATGAAAATTGTTAAAATATCTTTTTTTGAAGCGCCTGTTGCTCTCATAATTCCTATTTCATTAGTGCGCTCTAATAGGGTAACAGTCATTGTGTTGACCATTCCAATGGCTGCAACAAACAAAGCAATGGCGCCAAAAAATCCCAAAGCAAATTGTATTCCTCTAAAAATTTGATTTGCCTGATTTACTGTTTCAGACAAAGAGATGACTTGAAAACCTTTATCAATTAAAGCATCGCTTACAGGAATTATGCTGGCCTCTTTAGTAACTCTTACCTTAGCTGATTCGTATTCAAAGATATCAACCCTTTTTTGCAAATCCGATAATGGAAAGAATATAAAGACAGATTCCGTTCCAACAACTACTCCCACAATTTTATACTTATCGTCAAATTGGATAAATTCCTCGCCACCAACAGCAGATTCTCCTAAGGCGCCTGAAATCTGAACCTCGACTTCTTTGCCTATAATCTCGCTATTAGTTTCTGCTCCAAAAAGCATCACAACTGCTTCTGAAACAAGAACTTCTTTTTTTTCTTTTCCCATTTCCTCACCATCTTTAACATTGATTCCTTCGTATTTCAAATAGTTATCATCTATTCCTTTAAGAACTATATTCCCGATTAAATCCCCCATCGCAATTTGGGCAGGATAACTTACAATTGGCGAAATATCTTTAATGCCCTCTATTTCCCTCATTTCTGTTAACGCCTGGTCATTGATTATAATCACATCAGGTTGGGTGCTGGAAATAGTCAAGCTCAATAAAGTGTCGCTACTTACAATATTAGATAAAATCAAATGTTGGAAACCATATCCAAGACCTATCAAAAATAAAACCGCACCAGTCCCAATACCCATACCGAAAATAGTCAACCAGGTCCTAGACGGCCTAGTTCTAAACATTCGTAATGAAAGTTTTAATGAATCAGAAAATTTCATAATTACGACTGTGATAAAATAACTTCTAATTTCTTGGCTAATCTCCTTGCTGTGGAACGCTTAAGACCAACTCCCCCGTCTTTCACTGGTCTATCTAAAAGTTCTTGAAATAACTTTTTATCCCAAGTTCCTTTTATTCTCTGTTCTATCCCCTCTTCAATTCTTTGGGCTCGAAGATAAGAAAGTTCTCCCTTATAATCATCAAGCAATAATCTTCTTAGCTTCATTATCAGTTCTAACTGCTCTGATACTGGTATTTCTTTTCCGAGCTCAACCCTTAAGGTTTCTGCTCCTTTCAAAAGTTCTTTTATTTGGTCAACAAACCTCTGGGCTGTCTGCTTGTAAAGACCAACTCCGCCGTCTTCTATGGGTTTGTCTAAAATAGAATATAGGTCATCAAAATTAATCCTTTTTTCCAACACATCCTTAATTGATTTTTCAAGAATTTCGCATTGGTATTCGCTCAATTCCCTAGTCAAATAATCAGCCAAGACCTTTGCTTTCAGCTCGCCGACTAAGGCGTGCGGATATGTTTTCGCCATTCTGAATAAGGCCTCGTGGACATGCTCTCTTTCTGTCATTTTGCGAAATTGTTTTTTCTCTGGATTAATAACCTCGCGGATAATTTTACCATCCTGCATAAAATAAGCTCTGTGAGCGTAATGTAAATATCTCTGGTCATGGGTGACTAAAATGATTGTTTTCCCATCTTTATCATTGATATCTTTCAATGTCTCCATTACTGTCCCCGCTGACTTACTGTCCAAATTGCCAACTGGCTCATCAGCTAAAATTATTTGCGGGTCGTTCATCAGCGCTCTTACAATGGCAGCTCTCTGCTGCTCACCGCCAGATAATGCAGACGGAAATTTTTTACTTTGGGGCCAAATTTCAAAACGCCTTAAAAGCATTTCCGCCTTTAACTCTCTTTCAACTACACCCTCGTTTATAAACATCTTGGGGAGAACAGCGTTCTGCATAATATCCAAAGTAGGTATCAAATGATACGCTTGAAAAATTATGCCCATTGTTCTTCTGCGATGTTCAACTAAGTCGCTCTCACTAAAATCAGCAACATTCCTGTTATTGACAAAAAGAGAGCCCAAGCTCGGTTTTCTAAGTCCTAAAATAACATAAAGTAAAGTTGATTTTCCACAACCAGACGGACCAAACAAGACAATATATTCCTTTGGGTATATTTCTATGCTCACATTATCCAACGCCCGATTCTCATTGGAACGACCAGCATTGTAAATAACGCTCAATCCTTGAGCCTTTATTAAGGGTTCCATTATTTTATTGTTTTATCTTAATCTTTTTGTCCATCCGAATATTTCTTCAAAATTCCTAATTATCATTTCAAGCACGCTCTCTGTGCGTTGCGGAGTAAGGATAGTAAATTCCTTTGACCTGGCAGTATTTCCAGCAATATCCTTTGATTCTACCCAGAATCGGTAGACCGTAGATGGTTTAAAGCGAGTGGTCACCACCACATGTTTATTGGTCAAAGCCGTATCCACAGTAGAGCTGAACACTTGCGCATTTGTCATTGACCCTTCTTTCCAGAAAAGCTGACTGGTCGCTGGTTCGTTGGTCTGCCAATCAATAATGGTCTGAACTTTTAATTCCTGTCCTGGATAAAGCGTGGAGTTTGCTCTTACTTGAGTGATTGTTGGGGCAACACTGTCTTTGCCTGTGGTGAACTCAATATTTGTACTCTTAGCTTCATTACCAGCTTCATCCCGACAAATTACCACTGCTGAATACTCGGTGTTAAGAGCAAGTTTTTCTAATTTAAAGACATGGCCTTTAATTAAACTCTTGTCTCCTTGGCTAAGGGTCTTTCCTGTTTTCAAATCAGTGTATTCAACAATGGAGCTGGCCGGGATATTGGTGTCCCAAGTAAATTCTGCGAAATCCTGGCCAAGTTTTGTCATTCTTAAACCAATAATCTCAATTCCAATTGGCTTGGTCTTAAATGTCGCGTCAACGCTCTTAGCTACTGGTCCTATTTTTCCTTGCGAACGAATTTGATAATGATAAGTGGAGTCCGGTTTCAAGTTCAAAAGCTCAACAAAGTGATAAGTTGCCGATTCTTCGCGGTTCCCAACAACATACCTGTAAGCATCAGGGGAATTAGGGCTATATTGTCCAGTAGGCGAATAAGCAACCATACTATTCGCATTTTGATCAGTCACCCAAATAATCCTTGCTGAATCAGAAGTTGTCTCTACCACAGGATATTCTCCGGCAATAAATGGCGGTTCCATAATCCTTTGAGCTGTTTCTTCTATTATTGCATAAATGTCTTGCAATTCTTCGCTTGTGGTAATGCCCCCAATTCTTTCCATAATCTGCTCTATTGTAATTTCCCCTATTGGTAGCTCTGCCACTCCTGACATAGTTGTGATGCTATTGTCTGTTCCCCTGCCAATATTTCCCCAATCATCAATAGAAACTGGTCTTAAATGATAAGTGGTATTGGGAAGCAAACCGTCTACAACAACTGTATGCTCTAATTCTGTTGCTTCGTAAAACCCTTGTGATTGGCCATAGCTGGCAGTTGTCCCATACTCAACTAATCCGCTTGCTTTTTCATCTGTCTTCCAGTAAACCTTGGCAGAAATGGCAGTTATTTCGTCTATCTTTAAATCGTTGATTGTAGGCGGTTTTTGGTCTGCTCTTTCATAACTGATTCCTCCGCCTCCGCCTCCGCCGACATACACGGTCTGGCCCGGCTCTCTCGTGGTAGTGAAAGTGTAACCACTGCCTGAATTATCATCTGTTGTGGAATTATCAGCAGAATCTTTTGAAATAACTTTATAATAATAAGTGGTCTCCCTCTCTAATCCCGTAACTGTTACTGAATGCTGATAAGTCAAAGTAGAATCCTCTGTTGTTTGGGAACCGTATGTTGTAGAGACCCCATAAACAACCTGTGAAGTTGATAATTCATCCGTATTCCAAGTGATGGTTGCTGATGTGTCTGAAATAGTGGAAGCAGTAACGCTTGAAATAACAGGGCCAGTAGTATCTGCTGTTGTTGTAAAAGTATAATAACTCCCTGAATTATTATCTGTGCCAATATTGCCTGAAGAATCCTGGGACCGCACCTGATAATAATAAAGGGTTCCTGAATCTAATCCAACCAAACTTACCGAGTGACTGGTTGCGGAGTCAGTAATCTGGCCTGCCATAGAGCCAAGCGATACTGTTGTGCCATAGTCAACTATTGAATTTGAATTCTCATTAGTGGTCCAAATAATTACTGCGGATATAAGAGTAATAGACCCAGAAGAAACGCTGGAAATGACTGGCGCAGTGCTGTCCTCTTTAGCTCCAGTGGTGTCAAAAGAAGAAATACTTGAAGTAGCAGAATTATTGTAGGCATCTTTGGAAATTACCCGGTAATAATAAGTGGTGTCAGATGTCAGGCCTGATACGATAACGCTGTGTTGTTGCCGAAGATTAGTAATTTCTGTAGTAGCAGTTGAACTTGATAAATCGCTGTTCAAAGAATATTCTGCCTGCGATGTAGCATCTTCATCTGTATCCCAAGTGATGGTGGCAGAATTTCTATCTTTTACCGGAACCGCAACATTGCTGATAACCGGCGCTGTGGTGTCTGATGTGGCAGTAAAACTATAATAACTTCCGCTATTGTTGTCTATTGTGATATTACCAGCAGCGTCTCTTGATTGAACCTGATAATAATAAGTTGTGCCTGGGGTTAAATTTGTTAAGGAAACAGTATGCGAAGTTGTTGAACTGGCATTGCTACCAGCAACCCTATCCAAGCTTGAAGTAGCAGAACCGTAAGTAACTATATTGTCAGTATTTTCATTTGTAGTCCAGGTTATATCAGCTGTTATTAGGGTGATATTGGTTGCCTGAACACTAGAAATGACTGGTGGAGTAATATCCGCTGCTGATTCTGTGGTAAGAGTGTAATCCTGTGATACGCCTTCGTTGCTGTCAGAATCAGTGGACCTTACTCTGAAATGATAAGTGGCTTGAGACAAAAGCCCTACTAAAGTCACAGAGTGGGAAGTCGCAGAATTATATAGCCCTTGCGAATAACCATAGGCAGTATCTAGCCCATACTCAACAAAAGAATTAGCGCTTTTATTAGTACTCCAAGTAATGGTTGCAGTGTTTGAACCAGTATCAATAATTTGGACATTGGAAATTACTGGCGGGTCTGATACAGAAGTGAGGGTGGTAAAAGAGTATCCCTGTCCACTATTACTATCAATTTGTTGATTGCCAGAAGGGTCTTTTGATTTTACTTGGAAATAATAAGTAGTATCAGGCCATAAGCCAACCAAGGTCACTGAATGGCTTGTTGCCATTGTCGGCAATCCTTGTTCATGTGAATAAGTGGTTGTAGCAGCGGAAAAACCAATATATGAATCAGCTACTTCGTCTGTGTCCCAGGTAATTGTAATTGATGTTTTGGCTGGCTCGCCTATTTGGACATTGGAAATAGTTGGAGCAGTGCTGTCACTCGGGTCTCCGCTGGTGGTAAATGTGTAGTCGCCAGATATGCCTTCATTCCCAGCTCCATCAACCGACCTTACTCTAAAATGGTAAAGCGTGGCAGGCAAAAGGTCTTGGGGCAAATTAACTGAATGCGAAGTCACTGAATCGTCTTGTCCGTAAATTCTTCCATAAGAAGTGGATAAACCAAATTCAACAAAAGAAGATGAGTTTTCATTAGTTGTCCAAGTTGCTGTGGCAGTGTTATATGCAATGCCGGAAGTCGAAACATCAGAAATGCTCGGCGGAGTAACATCTTCACTTGAAGCGCTGGTGCTAAAACTATTTTCCGCAGATATTGATTCATTGCCCGAAGAATCAGTTGAACGCACTTTGAAATAATAATTAGTTGAGGGACTTAATCCATGTATAGTAACCTCGTGCGAAGTCACATAAGCAAAATCACCCTGTATTGTGCCAGAACTGAATCCCGAACTAATAGAGTATTCCACAAAGGAAGTGGATGATTCATCAGTGTCCCATGATATTGTGGCAGAGTTTTCGCTAATATCAGATACAATAATCGGTGTGAAAATAAACGGACCTGTCTGGTCAGGGGTCGCAGTGGTAAATTGACCAATGGTTGAATCAGAGCAGTTGCTGGAAGCATCGCATGAATGGGCCTTAAAATAATACGTGGTTGTGTGGACTAAACCTGTAAGCGTAACAGAATGAGCAGTACCATATCCGCTCACCCCTTGGGTTGGAGAGCCCTCGGGAACCGAGGCATTAGTGGAATAAATAACCTGCGAAGTTGATATTTCATCTGTTGACCAGGTGACAATGACTGAATTGATTGTCGGTGTGGAAGTGGCGACTCCTGATATTGCAGGCGGAACATTATCAGCAGGATTCCCACCTGCCTCCATTGACACGGTTGTGGAGTAGTCGGAATTATTAATAATGTCGTCAACAGACCGTATTTTATAATAATATGTATTGCCCTGGACAAGGTCAATTTCCAACTTGTAATTAAGATTAATATCAGTAATAGTGTCATACAAGGCGAAATCGATTCCGTTTGTTGAGCGATAAATCTCGTACCTTATCCAGTCAGAAACTGTGGCCTTGTCCCATGTAACAAACAGCCGGAACTGGCTTGTGCTGGCATTAGACACATCCTGAATAAAGGAGTTGGATGGTATGGCTGGCGGATTATTATCCAAAGTAATGGTATCAGTGTAAGGTCCGATTTCATTGCCCTTTGTATCTTTGAATTTTACATAAACTGTTTTCACGCAGCCATACTCCTGGTCTGCGCAAAACTCATCTAACGACCAGTTGGTTGAAGATGCGTATGACTCATAAACTTCAGTGTCAAATGTTCCGTCATTAGATAAGATAAATTCTAAAGCAGTATCATCAGTGCTTGCAAGATGAACAATATTGCTCAAAACATTAGTTTTCTCTATCCCTTTGCTGGTAGTGGCATTTCCGTTTATATCTATGCCTGTACTGCCCACTGCTGTTAAGCCAATTACTGGGTCTTTGGTATCAAATTCAAAAACAGACGAATCCGCTGAACCCGCTTGTCTGGCAGCATTGCCGTCATTTGCCACCACCCTAACTTTGACTGTACTGGCTGCGTAATAACCGTCAATGTCTGTTTTTGGAGTCCAAACAATCGCCTTTCCGCTGCCAGCTGATATACCAGACCCAATATCTCCTGTTGCGGTATTCGCTTTAATCCAAACCGTTCCGCCTGACGAATGTGTCGCCTTATAATAAACAGTATTGTTAGCTCCTCTTGTGCACCCTGTTAAATCATTTCCGCTTTTCCCAATATAAGTAATCTGTTCAGAATCAAGTTGAATGGTCCCTGAATTAGCCAAGTAAGTGGCGTCAGAAACAGAAATCGTAGTAACATCCGCGTCAATATCTCCATCCAAAGTAATTCCTAAATCGTAAAAAAGATAAATCGTGCTTGTCGCCTCTTCTGCGTCTGTCCAACCATAACTAATATTCACTGCCCCAACAGAATCCTGTGAACCTGTTACATCGGAAACAGTGGGCGCAGTATTAACAACATAAGTCATTGTTACATCGCTCAAAACCGGAGTTTGATCCAAAGAGTCAGTGATTAAGAAAACTTTGTACTGAATCCATTGGTCATCAGCAGCATCTTTAAATATCGCATCAATCGCCTCTCCGCCGGCATTATCAGTGAAATAGGTGTTAGTGTCGCATCCTGCTGCTCCATTATCAGGTCCGCACCAATCAGTCCAAATATTTGGGGTATCATCGCTTGGGTCAGCTGGCGTGCTATTATCATCATTACTCGCTGTTCTTATCTGGAAAAGAATCGTTGTGCCACCAGCCAATGTCTCGCTCCAAGAAAGCTGGGCCAAGGTGACTGCTGGGTCAGTAGTGTTGTATGGAGAAGATACCAATGGGGCCATAGGAGTAAGAGGATAATGGTAAATTGTGTCTGAAAATGCCTCCCCGTCTCCGTCAAAGCCAGCAAAAACATATATCTTATTTTCCGAAGAATTAAAAACAGCTGATGCGCTTTTTAAATTTTTTGCCAAAGGATTTGCTTGCGCAGCAGGGCTGGCAGTGCCATCAAATTTTAAAACTTCGTTAAGATAAAACGAAGTGTCTCCGGTTAAACGATAACCGCCAAAAATATACATTTTTTTAATACTCGCATCGCCGAAACTATAATAATAAGCTGCTGTGGTGTAAGCTCTTTTACTCGGCATCATATACCCTGTATCAGAAGCGCCAGCAGTTGGATTTAGAGGATTAAAAGAATATATTTTATCCGAATAATCTCCTGCGGTATTGTCATAACCGCCGAAGATATAAATCAACCCGTTAACTGGGTAATATACTGCTGAACTGCCTTTAAGCGCTGGCAAAGACCCTGCGGTAATTGTAGAAGTTGCTCCTGTGGATGGATTAAATTCAATAATCTCATCTAAATATGTCTGGTTTAGTGAGCCGTCTAAATAGAATCCGCCAAAGATGTAGAATTTATCAACATTAGGCGCATAAACAGCTGGCGCATATTCCCTGCCAGAAGGCAAAGAATAAGCAGTGCTCGTGGCATCGCCTGAAGGACTGGCAGGATTAAAAGTATAAATAGTGCTGTTGAATTGAGAATTAGTATTGTCGTATCCGCCAAAGATATATATTTTTCCATTATCAGGATTCAGGTCTGCTGAATGTCCTCTTAATTGAACAGGCAGAGAGCCCATGCCTGTTGTTGTAGCAACATCAGTAGATGAATTATATTGCACTATCTCTGTTAAAAATCTCGGGTCATCCGAGCCATCTAAATCATACCCGCCGATAATGTAAAACTTATTAGAAGTAGTGTCGTAAACAGCCGGAGCATCGTATCTGGCAGTTGGCAAAATGGCGGTTTTAGGAGGTAGGGTTGCGCTTGTTTCATAACTAACTTCGCCTGCAACAGATATTTTAATATCACTCGCCTTAGACCAGTATTTTGTCCAATTAGTTTGATTTGTCGGATGTAAAGGATAATTGACTTGGTCCTCTCCTCCTGACCAATCTGTCTGAACCCATTGATAAGTTACGCTGGAGGTAAAATATATGTGATAAAACAGGAATCCTCCAAGCCCGATTATACAAACAGCAAAAAATGCGCTCATAATCCTCTGCCATTTTTTGTGAAAAAATTTAATATTCAACTTAATCGGCAATTTCGGTAATTTTAGATGCCACTCTAAATGCCAATCAAGATTTTCGCGATAAAACTTTACAAAATCAAGTTTAATCGCCCAACCAAAGTATAATGGCAAAACTAATCCTTCTTTTTGAACCTCAAGTTTTTTGGCTTTCTTATTCTTTTGGAGTTTTTGGGGGTCAAGCTTTGATTGACTCAAAAATTCTTTCAACCACACCCTTGTAGTAATCCATTTCTTATTAATTTTTATCGCTTGTAATTTTTCCTTTTTCGCCAACAAACTCAAATAAGCAGAGGAATATGTCTTGCCCCTTCTTCGCAAATATCTTCTTGCCTCTTCGAGCGATAAATATTTTTTTCTAAATATTACCACAATACCAAATAACTCCCCTGCTCCTAAGCAGGCCTTTAATTGTTCTTTATTCTATTAAATCTATTTTAAACTAATTCTCAAAAAATTCAAAGCAAAAGTAGTGGAGAAATAGTGGAAAACAAAAAACCCCTTCTTGGGGCCCTAACTAATCACTAATTATTGATTATTGATTATTGATTATTTTACAATCCTGTACTTCACAATCGCCCAGAGGCCCCTTAATCCGTCAACCCAATAAATCTTTTTTCCCTCGCTCTTCTAATAAAATGGCTAATAAAATGATAATAAATTCGGAACAACGATTCTTAGAGGTCTTCCCATACTCATTCATCTTATCATAATTCCTCTTTCAATAAAATAGAATTGACACTATTTTACCATTTTAGCGCCTTAACCTCTTAAACCAATGAAATCTAAATAATTCTCTTTATTGATTACTTTATATTGGGCATTCTTATAACTTCCAAGCCAGTCCTTTGGCTCTTTTATTTTTGCTTTAGGCGACCATTTGATTTCAAATCCATAAAGTTTGCCGTTTCTTTCTTCTACTAAATCGACTTCCTGCCCATCGTAAGTCCGCCAGAAATAACTATCTCCCGACCTCGCTTTATAACTATTGTCTTTCAATCTTTCCATAACAACAAAATTCTCAAATAAAGCGCCGACATCATCTCTATCGCTCAAATTATTAAACTGAGAAATAACTGCATTACGGACTCCATTATCATAAAAATAATATTTTGCTTTTCCAGAAACTTCCTTCCGTAAATTTCTATTAAATCCCCCGATTCGTTTTAAAACAAAGGCCTTTTCTAAAATATCCAAATATCTGCCCACTGTCTTAACATCCAACCTCACTTGAGTAGCCAGCTCGCTTAAAGAAACCTCGCTGCCCACTTGGAAAGCAATTAATTTTAATAAATCAAGTAATTGTTTTGATGCCTTTATTTTATCCAAACTAAAAACATCTTTCAATAAATACGAATTAACTAATTCGTTTAATAAAGATATCTTTTCTTTGTTACTTTTGGCAGTAATGATTTCAGGATAAGAACCAAAAATCAAAAATTCTTCAAGTTTCTCTTTTAATTCATATTTATTATATTCTTCCAAAAGCTCCACTTGAGAAAAAGGATACAGAATTAGTGTTTTCTTCCTACCAGTAAGTGGTTCGCCTACTTTTTGCGCCAAATCAAAAGAAGAAGAACCTGTAGCGATTATGCTTAAACCAGGCACTTGGTCAATGAGAATTTTTAATCCTATGCCGATGTTGGGAATTTGCTGCGCCTCATCTATTGCGATAAGTTGATAACCAGCAGCATACTCCTTAATTTGCGAGAAATTTTGAGAGCTGAAAATTTCTTGAATCCGGATATTGTCTCCAGAGTCCAATTTATATTTCAATTTAGTAAATGATAAAAAATCATTAAGTAAGGTCGTTTTACCCACTCTACGAGGACCATAAATAATCAGAGCTTTGTTTGGTTTTATTAACTTTTCTAAATTATAATAACGTTTAATCATAGTTTTGCTTATCCTTAAATTTATAAGAATTTATGGAATGACACTCCACATATTTACATAATATCTCTTGCAAAATCGCCTGTCAACCATAAGATATTCACAAGCAACAGGGAAATCGCACAAATCGGCACAAATCGGGGACGTGTACTATTTATTCTATTTATTTTCTTAAATCGGGGACGTGTACTATTTTTTCTGTACTCCTAAGCAGGCCTTTAATTGTTCTTTATTCTATTAAATCTATTTTAAACTAATTCTCAAAAAATTCAAAGCAAAAGTAGTGGAGAAATAGTGGAAAACAAAAAACCCCTTCTTCAAGATTTTAATTATTCTACCTTTTATTTTTTGATATTCCTTTCTGCCTGCTTTTTATTCAAAGCATGAAGCATAAATAAAACACAACGAAAAACAAAAATCAATGTGGATTATTTACAACAGCGGAACGCGCGAGAATTAGATGTTGCGCTTTCAAAGTTTTCAACATTTTGACACGAGCCACTCCCTACCACATTGACATCTCCGTGTTCACACCAATTATCCACCCACTCATAATCATCAATACCATTTGTTAAAACACCATCAAGACAGGACTGATACCACTCGTTAAATTCACATAATCTCGCTCCATCGTAATTATCAACACAATAATCCCAGGCTGCATACCAATCTAAAATGTCGCCAGAGTTTGCTTCATCTATCTGAATACAATATGTTCCAATGTCAGCAAATCCTGTTTCACAAGACATATCATCTACAGAAGAATCTGGAACATCTGGTTCCGCATCATTAACATCATATGTGGCCTCATCATCTATAACATCCACTATATCTACTTTTAAATAAGAAAAACTATCAGTAAATAAAAAGATGAACAGCAAAGTAATTGTTATTCCTAAACAAAAACCAATAATGATGCTTATAATTTGGTTTTTCAAACTATGATTCTTTTTTGAAGATTTTGCTTTCATTATGAATATATTATAGCAACAAAAAAGAACTTTAGGAAGTTCTCGTTTGTTGATGCCGAAATCGGGGACGTGTACTATTTATTCTATTTATTTTCTATTCTTTAAATCGGGGACGTGTACTATTTTTTCTCTAATTTTTTTATTTACTATTCTTTATTATTCCCCAACGGACGGCCTCTCTTTGCTGGTTCTATCCTAATACCCTCCTTTTGTAATCCTATTTTAAATTCTTGGCTTCCCAAGATTTTATTTTCTCTAAAACCGAACTTTTTATCCGCTTCATTTTTCCCCAACTCTAAGCTTAAATTCCTATAAACTTCTTGACGTTCTTTTTCTGTATCACCAAATTCTTTATAAAACGGATTTTCATCTAAAAGTTTTATCAATTTTTTCTCTCCCTTTATATTAGTAATTGGAATCACAATTGGTATCCCAGAAACATAAACTTGATAACTTGACCAGGGCCAGTCTTCCGAATTCTCCACTAATCCTGCTCTTTTAGGATTTCTCTCAATATAAGCTCCACAAGCCAACAAATAATTATCCTTCTCAATAATCATATTTTTAAAACGCCCCTGCCATAAATATCCAACTGTTCTGTGTTTTGAATGATGGCTTCGGGTATAGCTTGCCGTAATGTCGTGCATTGCTTTGGAAATAAGTTTGGCATCTCCCACTTCTCCGAGAAGATGAAAATGATTAGGCATCAAACAAAAATGATAAAGCTTGAACCCCCACTTGTCTTTATAAAAAGCAACAATGGAAAGAAATGTCTTAAAATCTTCTTTATTATGAAAAACCTCCTGACGGCCGTTTCCTCGATTAATAATATGAAAAATGGAATTATCTAAAATTACGCGTGGTCCTCTAGGCATAAGTTTATTCTTTCTTATTTAATTTAAATATAAACACATTCTTATTATTATATTATTATAAACAAAAAACTCTCATCTAAGAAGATGCGAGTGAATAAAATGGTACACGTCCCCAATTAACCCAATTAACCCAATTAACACTTGAGCTAATTATAAAATGGTACACGTCCCCAATTTCCAATGGTACACGTCCCCAATTTAATTTTTCGGATAGAATTAAATCGTACACGTCCCCAATTAGCAATTAACCAATTAAGTAAGGGGTAACCCTTGGGCAAGAAGAATAAAATGGTGCACGTCCCCAATTTATTGTGAATAAATAGATAAATAGTGCACGTCCCCAATTAACAATTACTTGGGCAAGAAGAATAAAATAGTACACGTCCCCAATTAACAAAAAAAGCCTAAGGGTTAACCCTTGGGCAAGAGAATATGCTCATGCGTACCAAATTCCTAAAAGAATAAAATAGTACA